>JAJECC010000106.1 GCA_022822205.1 Rhodospirillales bacterium
GAAATGGAGCGGGCGATGAGATTTGAACTCACGACTTCAACCTTGGCAAGGTTGCGCTCTACCCCTGAGCTACGCCCGCATCCTTTCGGAAGGCGGCGATAATACGAAACGCGCCTCGCTTTGCAAGTTGAACTTGGACCGCCCGCGGCAATCCGGCATGGTGATGACGACAGCGGCTGAGTGAGGAGAGGGGGCGTGACGGCGGCCACGGAACGGGACCTGATGAGACGGCTCGGCGAGCTCGGCATCCCGGCAACCACCCGCCGGCACGAACCCCTGTTCACCGTCGAGGACGGCCGCCATCTCCACGAGGGACTGCCGGGCGGGCACTGCAAGAGCCTGTTCCTCAAGGACAAGAAAGGCGCGCTGTGGCTGGTCGTCGCCCTTCACGACACGCGGGTCGACCTCAAACTGTTGCAGAAGGCGCTGGGCGCCGCCCGGTTTTCCTTCGCCAAGCCGGACCTGCTGATGGAGGTGCTGGGGGTGACGCCGGGCGCGGTGACGCCCTTCGCCCTGATCAATGCGGAAGGCGGCGCCCGGGACGCAACGTTGTCGGTGGTGCTCGACGCCCGGATGCTCGCCGAGGACATCGTCAACTACCATCCGCTGACCAACGACGCGACGACCGCCATCTCGCCGGGTGACCTGCTGCGGTTCATCCGCGAAATGGGGTACGAGCCGGCGATCCTCGACATCGGCGCGCTCGGCGGCTGGCCGGCCGGCGGCCGGCCGATCCCCGACCCCCATGGACAATCCGGGCCAAACCCGGTTTAAAGACGGCCGCACCCTTGCGGTCCGCGGCGAGCGGGCCGACTATCGAGGGCGATGCGGGGACGTTAACCGGGACACGGGCACGAGACATGTCGACGATCATCAATCCCGACGGAACGGCGGCGAGCGCGGAGGCGGCGGCGCCGGGCGGCGGCGGAGCCGCCGTCCAGGACAGCGATACCGAGCGTTTCGCCGCCGATGTCATCCAGGCCTCGCAGCAGGTGCCGGTCATCGTCGATTTCTGGGCGCCGTGGTGCGGCCCCTGCAAGCAGCTCGGCCCCCTCCTGGAGAAGCTGGCCGCCGAGTACGGCGGCGCGGTCAAGCTGGTCAAGATCAACGTGGACGAGAATCAGGAACTGGCGGCCCAGCTGCGCGTCCAGTCGATCCCCATGGTCTACGCCTTCCGCGACGGCCAGCCGGTGGACGCCTTCACCGGCGCGCTGCCCGAGAGCCAGCTCCGCCAGTTCATCGAGAAACTGACCGGCGGCGGCGGCTCGCCGCTGGACAACGCCCTGGACCAGGCCGAGCAGGCGCTGGAAGCGGGCGAGGCGGAACAGGCCGCCGGGATCTTCAATCAGGTCCTGGGCGCCGATCCGGCGAACGCGCGGGCGGCCGCGGGGCTCGCCAGGTGCCTGATCGCCGCCGGCGAAACCGGCCGGGCGCGGGAATTTCTGGCCGGGCTCGACGACGCGGTGAAGGGCTCGCCCGAAATCGGCGCCGTCCAGGCCGGCCTGGACCTGTCCGAGAAAAGCAGCGCCAGCGGCGATATTGCCGAGCTTCGCGCCAGGGTGGCGGGCGACCCGGCCGACCACCAGGCGCGCTTCGATCTCGCCCTCGCCCTCTATGGCGGCGGCGCGGCGGACGAGGCCATCGGCGAACTGGTCGAGATCATCAAGCGGGAGCGGACCTGGAACGACGAGGCGGCCCGCACCCAGCTGCTGGAGATCTTCGAGGCCCTCGGGCCCGCCGATCCGGTGACCGTCGACGGGCGCCGCAAACTGTCGTCGGTGCTGTTCTCATGACTTCGGGTTCTCATGGCGATTCTCCGGGCGGCCTTCCCGGCGACCCCTTCGGGCATCCGTTCGAGGGGTTGCCCCGGGAAATTCCCATTTTTCCGCTGCCGGGCGCGCTGCTGCTGCCCCATGGACGGCTCCCCCTCAACCTGTTCGAGGAACGCTACCTCGCCATGGCGCTGGACGCCCTCGGGGAGGAGCGGATCATCGGCATGGTCCAGCCCCTGGAGTTCCAGCCCGATCCGGTGGCCGGGGACGCGCCGATCTTCGCCATCGGCTGCGCCGGCCGGATGACGTCCTTCACCGAGACCGACGACCGGCGCATCCTGATCAGCCTCAAGGGCATCTGCCGGTTCAATATCGCCGGCGAGATCGGGGGACGGAACGGCTACCGCCGGGTCGCCGCCGACTACGGGCCGTTCCGGGACGATCTGGCCGAAAAGCCGGGTTTCGACTTCGACCGCCAAGAGCTTTTCGATCTGCTGCGCCGGTTCTTCGAGAGCCGGGGCCTGCAGACCGACTGGAATTCCCTGGAAAACGCCGACGACGAGACGCTCATCGTCTCCCTGGCGATGATGTGCCCGTTCGGCGTTTCGGAGAAGCAGGCGCTGCTCGAGGCGCCGAAAATGCCGGATCTTCCGGACGTGCTCATGTCCCTCCTCGCCATGGCAGGCGTCGAGGGCGAAGCCCCGGCATCCAGGCACTGATGAGGAGGCTGTGCGATGACCGCCGACCAGGTTGACCCCAAGCTGCTGGAGATATTGGTCTGCCCGCTGACCAAGGGCCCGCTGCGCTATGACGCCGAGGCCCGGGAGCTGATCAGCGAGCAGGCGGGCCTCGCCTATCCCATCCGGGACGGCATTCCGATCATGCTGGTCGACGAGGCGCGCAAGCTCGACGGCGGCGACTAGCGGCGCGATCTCAAGTGTCCACGCCCCAACCCGTTGAAATCAGGGTCAAGCAGGCCGCACGCACGCTCGAGATCGACTTCGACGACGGCCGCTCGTTTTCCCTGCCGGCCGAGTTTTTGCGCGTGCACTCGCCGTCGGCCGAGGTGCAGGGCCATTCCCCGTCCGAGCGCCAAACCGTGCCCGGCCGCCGGCATGTGGGCATCGTCGAGGTCGAGGCGGTGGGCAACTACGCCATCCGCATCGGTTTCGACGACATGCACGACACCGGCATCTATTCGTGGAAGACCCTGTACGAGTTCGGCACCCTCCAGGACGTGATGTGGCGGCAATATCTCGCGGATTTGGCGGCAAAAGGCCTCAGCCGCGATCCGGATTGAGCAATCATCGTCATGCCAAATAAGGTCAATTCGGAGCGAATTGACCTTACATGACGCAATCAATCGGGTCCTGACCCTACAGCGCCTCGCCCTTCAGCAGGCGGGGCAGGTCTCCCATTTCGCCCATGGCGTGGCGCATGAAGTAGGTCTTGAGCGGCCCGGCCCGGTGGACCAGCGCCAGACCCGCATCCCGCGCGCCCCGCACCCCCGGCAGATCGTTGGAAAACAGCCGGTTGAGCCCGTCGGTGAGGGCCAGCATCAGGTGGCTGTCGAACCGCCGCCACCGCTCATAGCGGGCGAGGGTCGCCGCCGCGCCGATATCGAGACCCAGACGCCGGGCGTCGACGATCGTTTCCGCCAGCGCCGCCGCGTCGCGGAGCCCCAGATTGAGGCCCTGGCCGGCGATGGGATGCATGGCCTGGGCGGCGTCGCCGGCAAGGGCCATCCGGGGACCGGCGATGGTCCCGGCGTATTGGAGCGCCAGGGGATAGGACCATCTGGGGCCGACGACCTCCAGTTCGCCCAGGAAATCCCCCAGCCGCTCGGCGAGCTCCTCCAGGAAAGGCCCGCCGTCGAGCGCCAGGATTTGCCCGGCGACCGCGGTCCGTTCGGTCCAGACGATGGAAACCCGATTCCGGGTCAGCGGAAGGATGGCGAACGGACCGGCGGGAAAAAAATGCTCGTGGGCGACGTTGTGGTGGGGGTGTTCGTGGGCGACGGTGCAGACGATGCCGGTCTGGCCGTACCGCCGGCGAGTGAGCCCGATGCCCGCCGCCTCCCGGACGAAGGACCCGCGGCCGTCGGCGCCGATGACCAGCCTGGCGCGGACGGTTGGTCGGTTTTCGAATGACAGGGCCGCCCCGGTATCGTCCGTGTCGATACCGGTGAGCGCCGCCGGCGCCATGAGATCGATGCCGCCGGTCTCCCGCAACCTCGCCCCCACCGCCATGCGCAGGTGCCGGTTCTCGACCATGAACCCGAGCGCCGGCGCGCCCACCTCCTCCCGGCCGTAGTGAAGAAACAGCGGCGAGCCGCCATCCGCCACCCGGATGTCCTCGATGGGGCAGGCATCGGCGGCGACGCCCCGCCAAATGCCCAGCCGGTCCAGGAGCCGCCGCGGCGCGGCGGCGATGGCCGAGGACCGCCCGTCGAACCCGGGCGCCGCCTGCGTCCCGGGCGCATCCCGGTCGATCACCAGCACCGCGAGCCCGGCATCAGCCAGCGCGACGGCGATGGCGCCGCCGACGAAACCGCCGCCGACGATTGCTGTGTCATAAACACCGCTCATGACCCGGGTTTTGCCACATGGATACGGATTGTCCAGCCCGCGCCCCGGCCAAATTTGCCTAATTTCTGACCAATTCCCGGCACTTGCCCGATCATCAGGCAAAACCGGGATTGGACCGCGCCGGCACCGATCACCCTAAGTGTCTGTAAATAAAGAAAAACGCCCCCCGGGACCCACTTGGCACGGTTCTTGGGATAGGGCCTGTGCGTGGCTGCGCGCCGCTTGGAAGACGGCAAGCGGTGTTTCGGGGGACCGCCTTCTCCGGCAACGGATGCGGGGCGGGCCGTCCGGGCCACGAGTGTTTTTGCGGGCGACTATCTGGAGGATCTCTGAATGTTACCCAAATCGAAAGCGCTGCTGCCGGCCATCCTGGCCGCGGGCGCGGTTTTCTTCATGGCGGACGGCGCGTTGGCGCAGGATGCCAAGCTTGCGGGCGGCGATACCGCCTGGATCATCACGGCCACGGCGCTGGTGCTGTTCATGACCATGCCGGGCCTCGCCCTGTTCTATGGCGGCCTCGTGCAGTCCCGGAACGTGCTGTCGGTGCTGATGCACTGCTTCACCATCTGCTGCGTCTCGTCGGTGCTGTGGCTGGTGCTGGCCTACTCCATCGCCTTCGGCGATGCGTCGGCCTGGTGGGGCGGTCTCGGCAAGGCGTTTTTCGCCGGCGTCGGCACGGACACCTTGTCCGGCACCATCCCGGAGAACGTGTTCTTCATGTTCCAGATGACCTTCGCGGTCATTACCCCGGCGCTGATCGTCGGCGCCTATGTGGAGCGGATCAAGTTCTCCGCCGTGATCCTGTTCTCCGGCCTGTGGCTGATCTTCGTTTATGCCCCCTCCACCCACTGGATCTGGGGCGGCGGCATCCTCGCCGATCTCGGCTGGATCTCCGAAAGCCTCAAGGGCGTCGCGGTCATGGACTTCGCCGGCGGCCTGGTGGTTCACGCCAACGCAGGCGTCGCGGCGCTGATCCTGGCGGCGGCCCTCGGCCCGCGCCGGGGCTTTCCCAGCGAGCTGCGCCCGCCCCACAATCCGGGGCTGGTGATGATCGGCGCGGCCATGCTGTGGGTCGGCTGGTTCGGCTTCAACGGCGGCAGCGCCCTGGCCGCCGACGGCGCGGCCGGCATGGCGATCACCGTCACCCACATCTCGGCGGCGACCGCGTGCCTCACCTGGGTGGCCATCGAGTGGATCAAGTTCGGCAAGCCGAGCCTGGTCGGCATCGCCACCGGCGCCATTGCCGGTCTGGCGACCATCACGCCGGGCTCCGGCTTCGTCGGACCGTTCGGCGGGCTGGTCTTCGGCTTCCTCGCCGGGATCATCTGCTTCTACGCCATCAACGTGGTGAAAAGCATGTGGAAGATCGACGATTCCCTGGACGTGTTCGCCGTCCACGGCGTCGGCGGCATTCTCGGCATCCTGTTGACCAGCGTGTTCGCCTCGCCTTCCCTGGGCGGATTTGGCGGAGACGATCACGTCATCGGCACGGCCTTCATGGGTCAGCTGATCGGCACGGTGATCACCGTCATCTGGGCCGGCGTCGTGGGTTATATCATCCTCAAGATCGTGCAGGCGACCGTCGGGCTCCGGACCACGCCCGAAGAGGAGACCGAAGGCCTCGACATCACGGCCCATGGGGAGCGGAGCTATGATCTCTAGACGGGAGCGCGGCTCTTATCTCATTATGATTCAACTGGATAATGTAAAGGTGCAGCCATGAAGTACGTAGTGGCGGTTATCAAGCCGGCCAAGCTGGATGCGGTGCGCGAGGCGCTTACCGGGATCGGCGTGCAGGGCCTGACGGCGAGCGAGGTTTCCGGCTTCGGACGCCAGAAGGGCCATACCGAGATCTACCGCGGCGCCGAATACGCCATCAGCTTCGTGCCCAAGACCAAGATCGAGATCGCGGTCGATGACGGGCTGGCGGATCAGGTGGTTTCGACCATCCGCGATACGGCCAACTCGGACAGCATCGGCGACGGCAAGATCTTCGTCTACGAGCTGAACGAGGCGGTCCGGATCCGGACCGGCGAAACCGGCCCCGAAGCGCTCTGACGCCCGAACGGGCGGCGGTTGCCCATCGGCCCGCCGCCCGTTAGTTTCGGCAACCAGGCGACCGCCCCGCGGCGCGCTCGACGAGTGTGGTGCGGGGCGGCCGCGTTTCCGGAACCCGCCTGGAGCATTTCGGCGCATGCACAATCCGGTTCTCGACGACATGGCGGAATACGCCTTCGACCGGCTGCGGGCGCTGCTCAGGGACGTGACCCCGCCGGCGGGCCTCGATCCCATCATCATGTCGCTGGGCGAGCCCAACCACGAGCCGCCGGACATCATCAGCCGGACGGTCGCCGGGCACGGCGACAAATGGGGCCGCTACCCCCCGACCGCCGGCGCCGCCGCCCATCTCGAGGCCTGCGCCGGCTGGCTCGAGCGCCGCTACGGTCTCCCCGGCGGCCTGGTCGATCCAGCCCGGCACGTCTGCGCCGCCATGGGCAGCCGGGAAAGCCTCTACATGGCCGGCGACGTCTGCATCCCCCAAACCAAGAACGGCGGGCGGCCCGTGGTGGCCATTCCCAACCCGTTCTACCAGGCCTATTACGGGGCGGCGAAACTCAACGGCGCCGAGGTGGCGGTGTTGTCGGGATCGCCGGCGGGCGGCTACCTGCCCGACTTTTCCGAGCTTAGCGGCGAACAGCTCCGCCGGACGGCGATGGTGTATCTGTGCACCCCGTCCAATCCGCAAGGCACGGCCGCCGGTCTCGATTACCTGTCCCGCGCCGTCGAGCTCGCCCGGGAACACGACTTCGTGCTGGCCGTCGACGAGTGCTACGCCGAAATCTACCTGGGCGAGCCGACCCCCGGCATCCTGCAGGCCTGCGCGGCCGCGGGCGGCGGCCTCGAAAACGTGCTGACGTTCAATTCCCTGTCGAAACGCTCGAGCTCGCCCGGCCTCCGGTCCGGGTTCGTCGCCGGCGACGAGGGGATCATTTCGCGGCTGAAGCGGCTCCGGGCCTATGGCGGCGCGACCATTCCGGCGCCCCTCGCCGAGGCGGCCACGGCGCTTTGGAACGACGATGCGCATGTGGAGGCCAACCGGGCGCTCTACCGGGAGAAATTCGACCGGGCCGATGAGATTCTCGCCGGCGTCCTCGGCTATTACCGGCCGGACGGCGGGTTCTTTCTGTGGCTCGAAGCCGGCGACGGCGAAGAGGCCGCCCGCCGCCTGTGGGCCGAGGCCGCGGTGCGGGTCGTCCCCGGCGCCTATGTGGGCCTCGCCGACCGGTCGGGGGTCAATCCCGGCGATGGCCGCATCCGGGTCGCCCTGGTGGACGATCCGGCGACCGTGGCCGAAGGGCTTACGCGGATCAGGAACACCCTCGCAAGTTAATGGGGGCGCAAGCTGACGGGGGCACCCCGGAAAACCGGCCGCGGCATAAAATGACGGCGTCATGTAAGGTCAAATCGGACAAACTGACCGAGCCGAGCCCGGACATCCGCTTTTCCGATTCTTGAACCACAGAGACGGTGAGGCGGTGAGGAGCACCGGGTGAGACATAAAATAATCCCGTCATGGCCGGGCAAGGACCCGGCCTTCAGTCGGCCGAAGCCGACTTTCGGACGGCGTAGGCCGGCCATCCAGGTGTGTGCCTTCCGCAAGGCGTGGATGCCCGGATCAAGTCCGGGCATGACGGCTTGCGGGTGAGACGGTGAGGAGCAACGGGATTGAAACCTCTCCTCTCAACCTCTGTGTCTCTGTGGTGAATAACCTGGATGCCCCGCACGGAGGCGGGGCATGACGGGTTTGACATGGTGATGAAGACTTGCGGGTGAGTGAGGAGCGGCGGCGTCGCCCCTAATCGAGGCCGGACTCGCTATACGTCCAGGTTGGCCACTTTCAGGGCGTTTTGCTGGATGAATTCCCGGCGGGGCTCCACCAGGTCGCCCATCAGGGTCGAGAACACGTCCTCGGCGTCGTCCGCGTGGCTCGCCTTCACCTGGAGGAGCGTCCGGACGTTGGGGTCCAGGGTGGTCTCCCAGAGCTGTTCGGGATTCATCTCGCCCAATCCCTTGTAGCGCTGCATGGAAACGCGCTTGCGGCCCAGGTCCAGCACGATGTCCACCAATGACACCGGCCCGGTGATGACGAACTCCTTGTCCTTGGACACCAGTTGGCCGTGGCGGGAATACTGCTCCTGCAGGTCCGCGGCGTGGGCGTCGATGGCATGGGCCTCGGCGCTCCTGATCACGGCGCCGTCGATGACGTGGGGCCCTTCGGGCACGCCCCGCAGCGTCCGCGTAAACGCCAGACCGCCGTCCGGCAGCGGCTCGCCCAGCCAGCCCCGGTCGCTCTCCTCTTCCAGCAGATCGACGCGGGTGGCGATATACGCCGCCGCCTGGCCGGCATGTTCGGCGTTCGACAGGATTTCCGGGTTGAGCGCCCCGGCGATCGCCGCCTGCTCGACGATCTTCAGCGGCACCCGGGTAACCAGTCCGGTGAGCTGCGTCTTGATCTGGCGGGCCGCCTCGACCATCCGGCGGAGGTCCCGGGCGGCAATCTCGCCGCCCTCGGCGGTGCGCAGCACGCAGCCCTCGAGGCCGGCGTCGATCAGGTGGTCTTCGAGCGCCCGGTCGTCCTTGAGATAGACCTCGGAATTTCCGTTCTTGGCGCGATAAAGCGGCGGCTGGGCGATATAGAGATACCCCCGGTCGACGATTTCGCGCATGTGCCGGTAAAAGAACGTCAGAAGGAGCGTCCGGATGTGGCTCCCGTCCACATCGGCGTCGGTCATGACGATGATCTTGTGATAGCGGATTTTCCCGATATCGAAGTCATCATGGCCGATCCCCGTGCCGAGCGCCGTGATCAGCGTGCCGATCTCGGCGGACGACAGCATTTTGTCGAACCGCGCCCGCTCGACATTCAGGATTTTGCCGCGGAGCGGCAGGATGGCCTGCTTGCCCCTGTCGCGGCCCTGCTTGGCCGAGCCGCCCGCCGAATCGCCCTCGACGATGAACAGCTCGCTCAGCGCGGGGTCCTTTTCCTGGCAATCCGCAAGCTTGCCGGGCAGCGACGAGACATCCAGCGCGCCCTTCCGGCGGGTCAGTTCCCGCGCCTTGCGGGCCGCCTCCCGCGCGGCGGCGGCCTCGACGATCTTGCCGATAACCTTTTTGGCGTCGTTCGGGTGTTCCTCGAACCATTGGTTCAGCTTGTCGCCCATGATGCTCTCGACCACCGGCCGCACCTCCGACGAGACCAGCTTTTCCTTGGTCTGCGAGGAGAATTTCGGGTCGGGCACCTTGACCGACAGCACACAGGTCATTCCCTCGCGCGCGTCGTCCCCGGTGACGCTGACCTTGGCTTTCTTCGAGATGCCTTCCGCGTCGGCGTAGGTATTGATGGTCCGGGTCAGCGCGCCGCGGAATCCGGCCAAATGGGACCCGCCGTCCTTTTGAGGAATGTTGTTGGTAAAGCAGAGGGTCGATTCGTGGTAGCTGTCGTTCCATTGAAGCGCCGCCTCGACGACGATGCCGTCCTTCTCTCCGGTGACGGAGATGGTCGGATTGACCGCCTGCTTCGACCGGTCCAGATACCCGACAAAGGCCCGCAGGCCTCCCTCATAGTGCAACTCGACGGTTTTGGGTTCCACATGCCGGGCATCGGTCAGCGTCAGCGATACGCCCGAATTCAGGAAGGCCAGTTCGCGCAGGCGATGCTCCAGGGTCGAGAGATCGAACTCCGTCCCGCTGAACACATCCTTCGACGGCATGAAGGTTACCTGGCTGCCGGTTTTTTCGCCGGCATCGCCGACCACTTCGAGCGGCTTTTCGACCGCGCCGTCCCTGAACGTGATGACGTGCTCGTTGCCGTCCCGCCAGATGCGGAGCTCGAGGTCGCTCGACAGCGCATTGACCACCGACACGCCGACACCGTGCAGCCCGCCGGAGACCTTGTAGGAATTCTGGTCGAACTTACCGCCGGCATGGAGGTGGGTCATGATAACCTCGGCCGCCGGCACGCCTTCTTCTTCGTGGATGTCCACCGGGATCCCCCGGCCATTGTCGGAGATCGTCGCCGACCCGTCGCCGTTGAGAACCACCTCGATGGAGTCGCAGAACCCGGCCAGCGCCTCGTCGATGGCATTGTCCACCACCTCGTAAATCATGTGATGCAGGCCGGATCCGTCGTCGGTGTCGCCGATATACATTCCGGGCCGCTTGCGAACCGCTTCGAGACCGCGAAGAACCTTGATGGACTGGGCGTCATAGACCTCCGGGTCCTGATCCGGTTCGTCCGGATCGCCGTTCTGATCTTGGTTTTCTTCGCTCATGCCGTCTTGGTCCTAAGGTTCCGGGTGGTTACCCGCATTCGGTGATCGAACCGGGGGAAACGTCGAAAAACCGGGCCGTGCCGCGCCACGCGTCGAACATCCCGACGTCCGTCCCGGTCATCCAGGCTTGCCCATTCAGGGCATCCAGGCGGCCAAAGAGGGCAGCCCGCCTGCTTTCGTCCAAATGGGCCGCCACTTCGTCGAGGAGCAGCAGGGGCGCAAAGCCCCGGTCTTCCGACTGCATTTTGGCGGCGCCGAGGACCAGCGTGATCAGCAGCCCTTTTTGTTCGCCCGTGGAGCACTCGGCGGCGGGCCGGCCGTGGCCGGCATGCCGGACCGCGAGATCGCTCCGGTGCGGCCCCACGCCGGCGCCGGCTTGTTCGCTGTCCCTCGCCCCGTTCTCTCTAAGGTGCTCGCGAAACCGGTCCTCGACCTCGAGCGCCGGCGCCTCGTCCAGCCACGTTTCGAGATCGCCGGCCATGGCGATTTCGGCGTCGGGAAACGGTCCGTCATCGACCCGGCAATGGGCCGACAGCCTGGCCACCGCCTCCCGGCGGCGGGCCGCCACGGCAACGCCGTGACGCACCATCGAATCCTCCACCGAGGCCAGCCAGTCCGTGTCCCGCACTCCCTCGCGAAGAAGCTTGTTCCGGCTCCTCAGCGCGTGGTCGTAGGCATTCACCGGGCCCGCGTGGTCCCCATCCAGGCCGTGGATGATCCGGTCGACGAACCGCCGCCGTCCGCCCGCGCCCTCGTTGAACAGGCCGTCCATTTGCGGCGTCAGCCATTGCACGGCGGCGAGGCGGCCGAGATCGCTCTGGGATTTGGCGGGCTCACCGTCGATCCTGACCTCGCGCTTCTCCCGGCCGCCGTCGGCGTCGGGACGGCAGCCGGTCCCCACGTCGTAGGCGCTGCCGCCGTCGATCTCGAGCCTGGCCGCCACGCCCCAGACCCGGCCGCCGGCCGCCTCGTCGGGGCGCCGCCGGGTGACTTCGGCCAGTCTGGCGCGCCGCAAACCCCGGCCCGGCGCCAAAAACGAGAGCGCCTCGAGAATGTTCGTTTTCCCCGCGCCGTTGGGACCGGTCAGAACGACCGGTCGGGAATCGGTCCGAATGCGCACCGACGGGTAGGATCTGAAATCGGTCAATGAAAGCCGGGTAACCGCCAGCCTCGGGACGGAAGCCTCGCCGGCCCGCGGCGTCGGCATATGCGAACGGCTGCCGATGTGCACCCGCACCCTAGACCCGCATGGGCATCAGCACATAGAGGGCGCTGGTGTCCTCGGGATCCTGCACCAGAGTCGGCGACGCGGCGTCGGCCATCATGAAGGTCGCCGACTCTCCGTCGATCTGCTGGGTAATGTCCAACAGGTACCGGGAGTTGAAGCCGATCTCGATATCGGACGACTCGTACCCGATGGGCAGTTCTTCGGTGGCCGAGTCGTTTTCCGGACTGTTGGCCGACAAGACCAGGTTTCCCTTGGAAACGGCCAACTTCACCGCGCGGGACTTTTCGGACGAAATCGCGGACACCCGGTCCACCGCGTCGGCGAAGGTCCTGCAATCGACCACCATGGACTTGTCGTTCCCCGCCGGAATGACCCGGTCGTAGTCGGGAAACGTGCCGTCGATGAGTTTGGACGACAGGACCGCGCCATCGAAGGTGAAGCGAATTTTGGTATCGGAGAGCGCCACCTGAACGCCGGTTTCGGATTCGGTTTCGTCGATCAGCTTGCGAAGCTCGGCAACGGTCTTTCGGGGCACGATCACGCCCGGCATGCCCGCCGCGCCGTCCGGCAACGGCAGTTCCACGCTCGCCAGGCGGTGCCCGTCGGTCGCCACCGCGCGAAGCACGGCAACGCCGTCCCGCTCGGACTCGTGAAGATAAATGCCGTTCAGATAATAGCGGGTCTCTTCCGTCGAGATGGCGAACCGGGTCCGGTCGATCAGCGTCCTCAAATCCCCGGCGGATACGGAAAAGCTGTGCGGCATATCACCGTCGGCCATCACCGGAAAATCCTCGGTCGGCAGGCAGGTCAGGGAAAACCGCGACCGTCCCGACGTCAGGGTCAGCTGGCCGTCATCGCCCGTGCAGTCCAATTCGATTTGCGCACCCTCCGGAAGCTTGCGCACGATATCGAACATGGTATGCGCCGGCGCCGTGGTCGATCCGGGCGCCGCCACGTCGGCATCCACGGTTTCGACGATTTCGATATCCATGTCGGTGGCGTTCAGGCTGAGTTGCCCGTCCGGGGCCTCGAATTTTACGTTCGACAGGATGGGGATGGTGTTCCGGCGCTCGACGACACTCTGCACGTGGGTGAGGACTTTCAGCAGTTGTCCGCGCTCGATGGTGATTTTCATGGGCTCGTTTCGACCTGCTTTGCTTCGTCGGCGTTTCCCCGAGGACGATTCCGGTGGCGAAAATTCCGGCGCGGAAGGACGCCGGAACCGGCCGAAAATCGGTGGAGTCGGGCGCTCGGGAGGCGCCGAATCGGAATCGAATCATTATAACAGAGTTTCGCCAGGACCGAAGCTAATTTCGCCCCGCCGCGTCCGGGTTAAGTCTCTGATATATATATGCGAATCAGAAATCCGGCACGGCGCGGCCCCGGCCGGGCCGGAAACCGCTCCGGAGTCCGTATTCAATTAGGGGCTTCCCGTTTTCGCGGATTTATGATTCGAGCTTTCCCCCTCACCCGCAAGCCGTCATCACCATGTCAAACTCGTTTGGAAATGTGGATACCCCGCATGAAGCGGGGTATGACGAGTGGATATAGGACACAAACCAGGCCGTCATGCCCCGGCTCGTCCGGGGCATCCAGAATATTCACCACAGAGGCACGGAGACACGGAGGTCGGGAGGAGAGGTTTCGATCCCGGTGCGCCTCACTGTCTCACCGTCTCTGTGGTTCAAGAATTGCAAGCGCGGATGGCCGGCCTACGCCGTCCGAAAGCCGGCTTCGGCCGACTGAAGGCCGGGTCGCAGCTTGTCCTCCGGCCGGCGAAGCCGGTCCGGTGGGCCCGGCTCGGTCAGTTCGGAGCGAATTGACCTTACATGACGCAATTCAATCGAGGCCGGACCCTAACCCTCGAGCATCCGCCGGAGCAGCTCCACATCTTCCGCGAACGAACCGTCTTTTTCGCGGAGCTCGTCGACCTTTCGAACCGCGTGCATGACCGTGGTGTGATCGCGTCCGCCGAACTTGCGGCCGATTTCCGGCAGCGAGCGGGATGTCAGCTGTTTGGCCAGATACATCGCCACCTGCCGCGGGCGGGCCACGGAACGGGCGCGCCGGGCCGAGTGCATGTCCGAAACACGGATATTGAAATGTTCCGCCACCCGCTTTTGAATTTCCTCTATGGTCACCCGCCGGTCATTGGCCCGGAGCAGGTCGTGGAGAACGTCCTGGGTGGTCTCCAGGGTCAAATCCCGGCCCACCAGCTGGGTGTGCGCGGCGACCCGGTTGAGCGCCCCCTCGAGCTCCCGGACGTTCGACGTGATCTTGTGGGCGAGAAACTCCAGCACCTTGGGCGGCGCCGAGATTTTCATCTGCTCGGCCTTGGTTTCCAGGATGGCCAGCCGGAGCTCGTAGGTGGTGGCATGGATATCGGCCACCAGACCGCAATTGAGCCGCGACTTCAGGCGCTCCTCCACACCCTCGAGGTCCGACGGCGACTTGTCGGCGGACAAGATGATCTGGCGGCCCTGATCGACAAGCGCGTTGAAGGTATGAAAGAACTCCTCCTGCGTTGCGTCGCGGCCGCCGATGAATTGCACGTCATCGATCATCAGCACGTCGACGGACCGAAACTGCTCCTTGAAATCGACGGTGTTCTGTTCGCGAAGCGCCCGAACGAACCGGTACATGAACTTTTCGGCCGACAGATACATTACCGTCCGGTTTGGATCCCGCTCGACGATATCCCAGGCGATCGCATGCATCAGATGGGTCTTGCCGAGGCCGACGCCGCCATAGAGGAACAACGGATTGAACGGCACCGATGCCGCTTCGGCGACCCGGCGGGCCGCCGCATAAGCGAATTCATTGGGCTTGCCGACGACGAAATTCGAGAAAATGAACCGGGGGTCGAGCGGCGCGGAAATCTCGCCCGGCGCAACGATGCCCCGCGCCTGCCTAGCATCCACGGATGTCCGGGCGGTGGCGCGGGCTCTCGGGGAAGCAGTTTCCTCGTCGGAGTCCACATCCGAGCCCGGCTGAATGGAGATATCGACGGACTTGATGACGGGATTCTCGCCGGCCCACAATTCCCTCAGGCGCTCACCGTAATTGGCAACCACCCAGTCGCGCATGAAACGGCTCGGCACGGCGATCCGCACTTCGGAACCGTTGATCTCCCGGACCCGGAGCGGCTTCAGCCAATTTTCATATGCCGTTTCACCGATTTCGGCCTTAAGACGGCTGCTTACGCGATACCACTGATTTTCCAGAAGACGGTCGTCGGAATTGGTGCCCATGATTCTTGCCAGCCCAACAAGTCGAATGCGCTAAGAAGGGTCGATACGGACCCCTTCGATTCGTTCGGATCACGCCTTGCGGCGAGCTCCTAATTCAAACCAGAGGCAATCCGAAGAGGATATTGCCCCCCAGCGAGTACTCCCCCAATGACACGGTCCCTCACCCCGGGACCTTATCTTCATTTCACTTTGGCCAATCGAAATTCGGCGGGAATTTTTATTGGTTTTTTATTTTCCCCTGGATATCTAAATTAGACGAATTCTTTTCTTCGCTCAATTTTTCAGAGAAATTGTTTCCCTATTTAAATTGAACAAACCGCCTTTCTTGGATTTCGATTGAAGATCGACACAAGGTGTGTGCGCCGAGCCAAGATTGACTGTACTCGTCTCAAATTTTCGATTCAACAGGACTGAATAGAGAACGTCGAAAATAATCTTCTTGACTCAATTCGAGTCGTTCCGATTCGACCTTCGGAACGGGTCCGGGCACGAAAAAGGCCGCATTCGAGGAATGCGGCCCAACCGTTTGAATCCATTGCCGGCTACGCCGGCATGGACTTGATGCGGGCCGACAGGCGCGACAATTTTCTGGACGCGGTGTTCTTGTGGATGATGCCTTTCTGCGCGCCCCGCATGAGTTGGGGCTCCACGGCTTTCAGCGCGTCCTTGGCCGCGGCGGCATCGCCGCTCTCGATCGCCGCCTCGACCTTCTTCACGTGCGTCCGCATACGGCTGAGGCGCGACCGGTTCACCTGGGAGCGGCGCCGAATTTGACGAATTCGTTTCTTAGCCGATTGATGGTTGGCCATGAATATTTCTCTTTGCCTGCATCTTCGTTGAAGGGCGCGGTTATAGTGGCGCGCACCCCCGGCGTCAACACCGCAGGCCGCGGAAAATCGGTTATTCCCGGCGGCTGGGAGAAAGGGTGAACTGGACCACGACCCGCCGGGTTCCGGAGGCCCGGACCGTTAGCTGCAGGGCCTCGCCTTCGCGAACGAACCGGCCGGGTCCGGCGGGCCGCCAGCCAAGCGCCGGAAGGGACTCGGCATAGAAGGCGCTCACCCGCGACGCCGGGGCCGGCGCGGTCGCGGACACGGTTACGATCCGTCCCGCGGGCGTGTCGAAGACGGTCTCCGCCCCGGCGCTCGGCTCCAGACCCGGCATCACGGGGATGTCTTCGGTGCCGGGGAGAAAACCCTGCGCCATTGCCGCCCCCGTCCAGATCATCTGGAGCAGGGCGCAGACCGCGAATTTTCCGCTCAAGGCCATGGTTACGCTTCTACTCACCGTTGGCGCCGGGAGCAATAGAAGGTTGAGCGCCCGGATTGAACCAACCGCCGGATTCCGCCGGTGCGGGCCACGTCGCAATCGCAGTCGGGACAGGGTTGGCCCGCCCGATCGTATACCTTGAAGCCGTGCTGGAAGTAACCGAGCCGGCCATCCGGCGCGGCGTGATCGCGAAGGGAAGAGCCGCCGGCCGCGATCGCCTCCAGCAGCGTCTCCCGGATCGCGGCGACGAGACGCCCGGCCCGCTTGCCGGGTACCGTCCCCGCCCGGCGCTTGGGCGATATGCCCGACCGGTACAGGCTTTCGCAGACGTAAATGTTGCCGAGTCCGGCGACCACGCGCTGATCGAGCAGGGCCATCTTGATCGGCCCGCGTTTGCCGGCGAGAGCCGCATCCAGCATCGCGGCATCGAAGCGGTTTCCCAGCGGATCGGGCCCCAAATGGGAAAACAGTTTATGATCATCCAGTTTTTCGGTCTCAACCAGGGCCATGAGCCCGAAGCGGCGGGGATCGCAAAACCGGACGGCGCCCGCATCCAGCTCGAAGTCCACGTGGTCATGAGGCCCCGGCGGCGGCAGGCCGTCGCCGAAAACGGTCATGCGTCCCGACATGCCCAAATGTATGACCAGCGTCCACCCGTCATCCAATGCGGCGAGGATGTACTTGGCCCGCCGTCCCAAATGCACGATCCGGCGGTTTTCAAGGCGCGCCGCCATATGGTCCGGAAAGGGAATTCTGAGATCCCGGCGCCGGACGACGGCGCGGCGGATCGATGCGCCTTCCATCGCCGGCGCCAACCCCCGGCACACGGTCTCCACTTCGGGCAGTTCGGGCATGGCAACAAAGTAGCGGTTTCCGGCGGCTTCCGCTATGGTCCGCTCATGGCCAAGCAACCACCTGGGACTCAAGGAGAATCCGCTTCCGGACGGACCGCATCGTTCGGCTTTCGGGATGTCGGCGCCGATGAAAAGCCGGGAATGGTGCGGGCCGTCTTCGACAGCGTTTCCGCCCGGTACGATCTAATGAACGACCTGATGAGCGGCGGCATCCACCGGCTGTGGAAGGGCGCGCTGGTCGACCGGGCCAAGCCCCGCCCCGGGGCCCACCTGCTGGATGTGGGCGGGGGAACCGGCGACATCGCCTTCAGGTTTCTCGAGCGGGGCGGCGGGGCGGTGACGGTCTGCGACATCAACCGCAACATGCTGGAGGCGGGACGGGACCGGGGTCTCGACCATGGAGTCCTCAGCGAGGTCGCCTGGATTTGCGGCGACGCCGAACGGCTGCCGATCGCCGACGGATCGATCGAGACGTTCGCCACCGCGTTCTGTTTTCGCAATGTCACCGATCTGCCGGCGGCGCTGTCGGAGGCCAGGCGCGTCCTGAGGCCCGGCGGGCGGTTTCTTTGCCTGGAGTTCAGCCAGGTGATCCTGCCGGTCCTGTCGGAGCTCTATGACGCTTATTCCTTCCGTGTGCTGCCGGCGCTCGGGGAACTGGTCGCCGACGACCGGGAGGCGTATCGGTACCTGGCGGAGAGCATTCGCCGCTTCCCAGGCCAGGCGGAATACGAAACCATGATCCGGACGGCCGGCCTTGACATGGTAAAGCACACGAACCTCTCGGGCGGGATTGCCGCCATCCACGAGGGTTGGCGGATTTAATCGTGGCCGGCGCCATCGCCAATCTTCGGCGGCTTTACGCAATCGCCCGCATCCTGGCCAGATATGACGCCCTGTTTCCGCTCGAACCCCTGCCAGCGGCGGCCCTGCCCCTGGCCGTCCTGAGGCGGCTGATCAAACCCGCCGTCGGCGGCCCGCCCGGGGAACGTCTGGCCGGCGCCCTCCAGGCCCTCGGGCCGAGCTTCATCAAGCTGGGGCAAACCCTGTCCACACGGCCCGACCTCCTGGGAGAGGATGTCGCGGGCGCGCTCGCGGAGCTTCAGGATCACCTGCCGCCGTTCAGCGGCGCCGAAGCGCGGGCGGCGATCGAGGAGCAGCTTGACGCAAGCGTCGAGGACCTCTTCGGCGCGTTCGAAGACGAGCCCACGGCCGCCGCCTCCATCGCGCAAGTGCATTTCGCCGTCACCACCGACGGCCGCGAGGTGGCGGTCAAGGTGCTCCGGCCCGGCATCGAGCAGGCCTTCGCCGCGGATATCGATTTGTTCATCTGGCTCGCGCGCATCGTCGAACGGCGCCGGCCGGAGCTTCGCCGGCTGAAGCCGTTGGATGTCATCCGGACATTCGAAGAGTCGGTCCGGCTGGAAATGGACCTTCGCCTCGAGGCGGCCGCGGCCCAGGAATTGGCGGAAAACTTCGCCGACGATCCGGGATACCGCGTGCCCGAGGTCGATTGGCAGCGGACCGCCCGCCGGGTCCTGACGGTGGAGCGGATCGCGGGCGTCCCCATCGACGAGCGGGACCGGCTGCTGGCGGCCGGGCACGATCTGGAGGACCTTCTCGCCAGGGCCGGCGCCATATTCTTCAAGCAGGTCTTCAGGGACGGGTTCTTCCATGCCGACCAGCACCCCGGCAATCTGTTCGTCGATGAGGACGGGAATCTCGTCGCTGTCGATTTCGGCATCATGGGGCGGCTCGACGCGCCCACCCGGCGCTATCTCGGCGAAATGCTGATGAGTTTTCTGGAACGCAACTACCGGCGGGCCGCCGAGGTGCATTTCGAGGCCGGTTACGTCCCGTCCCACCACTCGGTAGAGGTGTTTACCCAGGCCCTCCGGTCCATCGCGGAACCCATCCTCGACCGCCCCCAGAACGAGATCTCCATTGCCAAGCTCCTGGCGCACCTGTTCCAGGTGACCGAGACCTTCGACATGGAAACCCAGCCGCAGCTCCTGCTGCTGCAGAAGACCATGCTGGTGACCGAGGGGGTCGGCCGGACCCTGTGCCCCGATCTCAACGTGTGGTTCCTGGCGCAGGCCCTGGTGGATGACTGGGTCGCCGACCATATGGGCGCCGAGGCGCGCCTCCTCGAGGCCGCGGACGAGATCGCCGGCGGCCTCAGGCGCCTGCCGCGCATGGTCGAAAACATGGAACGGAGCGCCGAGGCGCTTGCCGGCGGCGGCGTGCGCCTCCATCCGGAGGCCCTGGAGGCGTTCGGCGCGGCGCCGTCGCGCAAAAAGCCGGCGGCGGTGTATTTCGCCGCCGCCGTTCTCGCGGTGATCCTGGGGGTTGTCGCGCTCTCTTGAGGGCCCGGTTGCCGCCGCCGGCGTTCCCCGCCGGATGGCAGGCGGCGGCGCGCTTGCCAAGTCCCGGTCAAATGCCTAGGTTAACTACAAAATTTGATCGTAGTTTATGCGGATTTCCACATGAACCAGGGAAAAAGGGTCCTGCTGATCGTCGCCGGCGGCATCGCGGCCTATAAGTCTTTGGAACTCATACGTTTGCTGCGCGCCCGCGGCATTTCGGTGCGCTGCGTCCTGACCCGTGCCGGGGCCAGGTTCGTGACGCCTCTCTCCCTCAGCAGCCTCTCCGAAGACAAGGTCTATGAGGACTTGTTCGAGCTCACGGGCGAGAGCGAAATGGGACATATCGAGTTCAGCCGGGACGCGGACCTGCTGGTCGTGGCGCCCGCCACCGCCGATATTCTCGCCAAGATGCGGGCCGGGATCGCGGACGATCTCGCGACCACGACGCTGCTGGCGACCGACAAGCCCGTCATGGTCGCGCCGGCCATGAACGTCCGCATGTGGGAACACGCCGCGACCCGGGAAAATATGGCGGTCCTCCGGGAACGCGGCGTCCTCGAAGTTGGTCCGGACGAAGGCGACATGGCGTGCGGCGAATACGGGTTCGGGAGAATGTCCGAGCCGGCGGCCATCGCCGAGGCGATCGGATTTTTTTTTCAAACCAGTGACCGGTTGAAGGGCCGCCGCGCGATCGTCACCAGCGGCCCCACCGTCGAGGCCATCGATCCGGTTCGCTACATCGCCAACCGGTCGTCGGGCCGCCAGGGTCACGCCATCGCGCGGGCCCTCGCCGCCGAGGGCGCCGAGACCGTCCTGGTGACGGGACCGACGACGCTGCCGGACCCCGCCAACATGACCGTCGTGCACGTGAACTCGGCGGACGAAATGCTGAAGGCGACCCAGGACGCGCTGCCCGCCGATATCGTCGTCTGCGCCGCGGCGGTCGCCGATTGGCGGGTCGACCGGCGGGCGGACCGGAAAATCAAGAAGAACGGCAGCACCCCCGATCTCAAGCTGGTGGAAAACCCGGACATTCTGGCCACCCTGAGCTCGGCATCCCCGAATCGCGCCCGGCTGGTCGTGGGGTTCGCCGCGGAAACCGGCGACGTGATCGACCAGGCGGCCGCCAAACGGGCCAAAAAGGGGTGTGACTGGATCGTCGCCAACGACGTCTCCCCGGAGACCGAGACCTTCGGCGGCGGCGACAACACCGTGCACGTTATCGACGACGCGGGCGTCGAGGACTGGCCGACCATGTCCAAGGAACGGGTCGGCGCCCGCCTCGCGGCGCGGATCGCCGACCATCTGGCGGGCGGCGGAGCGGCCGAATGACCGAGCCCGTTCCGGTCGCCGTCAAGCAGCTTCCCCATGGCGAGGATTTGCCGCTGCCCGAAGCGGCGACCGCCTTGTCGGCCGGGGTGGACCTGCTGGCGGCGGTCGACGCGCCGGTGACGCTGGCGCCCGGCGAGCGAACCGTTATCCCGACCGGTCTCACCATCGCGCTCCCCGCCGGATATGAAGCCCAGGTGCGCCCGCGATCCGGCCTCGCGGTCAAGAACGGCCTCTCGGTCCTCAATTCCCCCGGCACCATCGACGCCGACTACAGGGGCGAGGTCGGCGTCATATTGATCAACCTCGGCCGGGAACCCTTTGCCGTGGAGCGGGGCATGCGCATCGCCCAGATGGTGGTCGCGCCGGTAACGCGAATTGCCTGGGAGAGCGCCGGCGACCTCCCCGGGACCGTCCGCGGCGCCGGCGGCTTCGGCTCCACCGGGACATCGGGCGGCTAGAGCCATGCTCAGGCTTTCGAAAAAGATGCTGTTCGCCATTGAAGCGGTCGCGGACATCGCCTACCACGCCGCCGGTCAGCCGGTGCAGAGCCGGGACATCACGGAACGTCAGGGAATTCCGCGCCGTTATCTCGAGCAGGCCCTGCAGCATCTGGTGCGGGCAGATATCCTGACCGGTATTCGCGGCCCCCGCGGCGGCTACAATCTCGCCCGGGAGCGCCGCCGTATCACGGTCGGCGAGATCGTCCGGGTGGTGCGGAAAATGGAGGCGGCGGAGGATCCGTTGTCCTCGGAGGCCGGATCGGCCCTCGGCGACCGGGTGATCCGGCCCATGTGGGCGGATTTGCAGGAAGACTTCATGGGCCGTCTGGATGAAATTTCCATCGAGGATCTGTGCCGGCGGGCCAACCGCGCGGGCATCGAAAGCGAGGGCCGGCGCAATATCGATTTCGCCATCTGACGCGGCGAACAGCGAGCATGGAGCAAGGCGGGAACATGAGCGGCGAGGCCAACGAAAGTGCCAATGAATTCCGGGGCCGGATTTACGACAACGTCGTGGATACGGTCGGCGCGACGCCGCTCATCCGGTTGGGCCGGATTGCCGCCGATGCCGGTTGCCGGGCCGACCTGGTCGGCAAGTGCGAATTCTTCAACCCGTTGTCGTCGGTAAAGGACCGGATCGGCCTCGCCATGATCGAGGCCGGCGAACGGGACGGCCAAATCACGCCGGACACGGTGATCATCGAGCCCACTTCCGGCAATACGGGCATCGCGCTGGCCTTCGTCTGCGCCGCCAAGGGCTACCGCCTGATTCTCACCATGCCCGAGAGCATGTCCGTGGAACGGCGCAAAATGCTGGCCCTGCTGGGGGCCGAGATCGAGTTGACGCCGGCGAACCGCGGCATGCCGGGCGCCATTGCCCGGGCCGAGGAATTGCGCGCCGAACATCCGGAATCCTTCACGCCGCAGCAATTTTCCAACCCGGCCAACCCGGAAATCCACCGCCGCACGACGGCGGAGGAGATCTGGACCGACAGCGGCGGCAGTGTCGATGTCGTGGTCAGCGGGGTCGGAACCGGCGGCACGCTGACGGGCGTCGCGGAGATCATCAAGCCGCGAAAGCCGGAACTCAGGATGGTGGCCGTCGAGCCCGAGGACAGCCCCGTGCTGTCGGGCGGCATGCCGGGGCCGCACAAAATCCAGGGCATCGGCGCCGGCTTCATTCCCGACAACCTGGCCACCGGCCAGATCGACGAAATCGTTCAGATCGGCAATGAAACCGCGTTCGCCATGGCCCGCAAACTGGCCCGCCTCGAAGGCCTCCCGGTCGGCATTTCGTCGGGCGCCGCGGTGGCGGCGGCGGTGGAAATCGGCGAGCGCGAAGAAATGCAGGGCAAAATGATCGTCGTGGTTCTGCCGTCCTTCGCCGAACGCTATTTGTCCACGGCCCTGTTCGACGGGCTCGGTATCGAGTAGGCCCTGCCATGGCGATGAACGACCAACAGGTTGAACGGTACGCCCGGCACATCCTGCTGCCGGAAATCGGCGGCGCCGGCCAGTCGAAGATTCTCGGCGCGCGGGTGCTGGTTGTCGGCGCCGGCGGTTTGGGGGCGCCGGTGATCCAGTATCTGGCGGCCGCCGGGGTCGGCACCATCGGGATCGTCGACGACGATGTCGTGGACCTGTCCAACCTTCAGCGTCAGGTGATCCACGCCACGTCCCGGGTCGGCATGCCCAAGGTCGAGAGCGCGGCCCGGGCGGTCGCGGCCCTCAACCCCGACATCGAGGTGATACCCCGCAATGAGCGGCTGACCCCGGACAATGCCGAGGCTCTGATCTCCGGCTATGACGTGGTCGCCGACGGCAGCGACAATTTCGAAACCCGTTTTCTCGTCAACGATGCGTGCTTTCTGCTCGGGAAAACGCTGGTCTCGGCGGCTATTCTGCGTTTCGACGGACAGCTTTCGACCTTCAAGGCCCACCTGGAGGGTGAAGACCATCCCTGTTACCGGTGCGTGTTTCCCGAAGCGCCGCCGCCCGGCATGGTGCCCGCCTGCGCCGAGGCCGGGGTGCTCGGCGCCCTCTGCGGCGCGCTCGGGAGCCTGCAGGCGACGGAGGCGCTGAAAGAGATTACCGGCGCCGGCGAGTCGATGAGCGGGTCGCTGCTGGTCGTCGACGGGCTGTCGGCGACCTTCCGAAAAATCCGCGTGAGGCGGGACCCGGGATGCGCCCTCTGCGGCGCCGAGCCGGCCTATACGGACCTGTCGCATCACGGGAAGCCCGTGGCCGCGGCGTAAAATGATTGCGTCATGGCCGGGCCCGGACCCGGCCATCCACGTGTATCGGTGACCGCCAGGCGTGGATCACCGGGTCAAGCCCGGTGATGATGGGTTTGATATGGTTATGACCGCTTGCGGGTGAATGGGGAGAGGGGGCGTTGCCCCTAATCAAGTCCAAACCCTAAAGCAGGGTTTCGAGAATTCTGTCCGGCGGCGCGTGACCGTCGATGAAGCTCTTGATGTTGACGATCACCTTTTCGCCCATGGCGATGCGCCCCTCGAAGGTTGCCGAACCCACGTGCGGCAGCAGCACCACGTTTTCCATCGCCAGGAGCTTGGGGTGGACCGCCGGCTCATGCTCGAAAACATCCAGTCCGGCGCCCGCGATGCCCCCCTCTTCAAGCAGCCGCACCAGCGCATCCTCGTCGATGACGCTGCCCCTGGACGTGTTGACGATGATCGCGTCGGGCTGCATGAGCCGCAGCCGGCGGGCGCTCAACAGGTGAAACGTGGCCGGCGTGTGAGGACAGTTGACGGATACGATGTCCATGTGGGCGAGCATTTGATCGAGGCTTTCCCAGTAGGTCGCCTCGAGCTCGGCCTCCGCATCCTCGTGAAGCCGGTTGCGGTTGTGATAGTGCACGCTGAGGCCGAACCCGCGCGCCCGCTGCGCCACCGCCGAACCGATCCGTCCCATCCCGACGATTCCGAGACGCTTGCCGTTGATCCGGTGGCCCATGAGGTAGGTCGGCGTCCACCCGGTCCATTCGCCGGCGCGCAGGATGCGCTCCCCTTCACCCAGCCGCCGCGGGGTCATGAGAATAAGCGCCATGGTCAAATCCGCGGTGTCCTCGGTCAGAACGTCCGGCGTGTTGGTAACGACGATGCCCTTCCTGTTGGCCGCCGCCAGGTCGATGTGATCGACGCCGTTGCCGAAATTGGCGATGATCTTGAGCTGATCGCCGGCCGCGGAAACCACGTCTTCGTCGATGGAATCGGTTACCGTCGGCACCAAAACGTCCGCCGATTTCACGGCGTCGAGGAGTTCCGCCTTGGAGAACGGGTGGTCGTCGAGATTGAGCTTGGTTTCGAACAGCTCCATCATCCGGGTTTCCACCGCATCGGGCAGTTTCCGGGTGACGACGAGCGACGGTTTTGGCTGGTTCAAGCAGGCCTCCCCTTTGTTTTGGAACTACCAGCATCGTGCCGCCGTGTCCAGCGCGGGAACCCGCCGGCATTGCCCTTGGGCGTCATGCGGCATCATGCGGCCGTTAAGCTTCCGGCAACCCTATGATGCTATGCGGTTGACCCATCGGGTTTGTTCGCATGGGGATTAAAGCCAACGATGATTATCAGGTTCCTGCTGGTCGCCGGCCTGGCGGCTATTGCGGTCGTTCCGCGGAGCACCATTGCGCTGGAGGCCGGCACTCCCACCAAAACCTCCATTCGCGCCGCACTTGGCGTTTCGCCCAAGGCGGGCCAGGGAAGCGGCTTGCCGCTCCCGCGTTTCGTCAGCCTGCGGGCTTCCGAAGTGAATATGCGGACCGGTCCGGGCGTCCGTTATCCCGTCGACTGGGTCTACAAGCGCCGGCAGCTGCCCGTGGAGGTCATTGCCGAGTTCGGCACATGGCGAAAGGTCAGGGATGGGCGGGGAACCCAGGGCTGGATCCACCTATCCATGCTCTCCGGCCAGCGTTCGCTGCAGATCACCGGACGGGCCCGTACCTTGCGCTCCGAAGCCGAAGGTCAGTCCGCCGCCGTCGCCCGCGTCGAGCCGGGGGTCGTCGGCCAACTCCTGGAATGCCCGGAAAGCACCGGCTGGTGCCGGGTCAAGGTCGGCCGCTTCGAAGGCTGGTTGCGGCGCGCCGAGTTTTGGGGCGTCTACCCCGGCGAAGCGGTCGAGTAGGGCCCGGACTCGATTGAGCCGCCATATGAGTGTTGCGGCGATGAGGACGACTTGCGTTCCCTCCCCCCCGGAGGGAGAGGGAGTTTCGGTGGGTCCCCTCGCCCCCGTCAGGAGGAAAGGGACAGGGTGAGGGCGGCGCAAAACGAGCGGCCCGCTTGAGCGGGACAAAGTTCTTCAACAATTCCAAAAAAGTAAGAACTGGCCGGAATAATACCTATTTCTTGGCCTGAAGCCGGACGATCACGTCCACGCGGGACACCTCGGCATCCGCCGGCGGCGCGGGCAGTTTCGCCACCCGGATTTCCTCTTCGGCGATATCCTCGAGGCGCCTCGTATCCTCGAAGTAGAAGTGGTGGTGGTCCGAAATGTTGGTATCGAAATACGACCCGCCGGCATCGACCACGATCTCGCGCATCAGGCCGGCATCGGTGAACTGGTGCAGCGTGTTGTAGACCGTCGCCAGGGACACCCGCACCCGGGCCTTCAGCGCCTCCCTATGTAGGCTTTCGGCCGTCACATGGCGGTTCTCGCCGTCGAACAGCAGCTTGGCAAGGGCCAGGCGCTGACGGGTCGGGCGCAGACCGGCCGACCGCAAGCGGCCGAGCGCGTCGGTGAACGGACGGGAATTTTCCATCGATCAGCCTTTCGACCATATCGTCGCTGGTTAATATGAACAATATAGACAATAAATCAAGGAGATAGGGCGTTTTTTTGGATAATTCCAGTAAACGAAAAGTGACCGGACGCGCCCGGCCGGCCGGTCTCGATCAGCCGCCCGGCGACTTGAATGGCAGCCCGATCGCATGATAGCCGCCGTCCACATAGTGAATTTCGCCGGTCACGCCGCTCGACAGGTCGCTCAACAGATAGAGGGCGGCGTTGCCCACCTGTTCCAGCGAAACCGAGATGCGCAGCGGCGCGTTGGCCTCGCTGACGGCGTAAATTTTCCGCGCCGCGCCGATGGCGCTGCCCGCGAGGGTGCGCATGGGACCGGCGGAGACCGCATTGACCCGAATGCCGGCCGGGCCCAGATCCGCCGCCAAATATTTGACGCTGGCCTCCAGCGCCGCCTTGGCGACGCCCATGACGTTGTAGTTGGGAATGACCCGGTTGGCGCCGAGATAGGTGAGCGTGATCAGGCTGCCGCCATCGGGCATCAGGGCCGCGGCCCGGCGCGCCAACTCGGTGAACGAATAGCAGGAGACCTGCATGGTCCGCTCGAAGTTCTCCGCCGTGGTATCGACGTAGCGGCCGTTCAATTCGTCCTTGTCCGAATAGGCGACGGCGTGCACCAG
>JAJECC010000044.1 GCA_022822205.1 Rhodospirillales bacterium
GCCTGTCGCCAGGCGGTGGACCGCGCCGATCAGCCGGCCGGTCTCGGCGTCGATTTCGCCGTCGATCGACGACGGCCTGAAGCGGCGCTGAAACGCCGTCACCGCGGCGGACAGGTCGGCGGTGTCGTAACCGATGCCGCCGAGTTCCGCGGCATGGCCTTCGGGGCCCGCCATCTGGCCGTCCGCCGGCCAGAGGCCGATGCCGGCCGCGGCCAGCCGCGGCCAGTCGAACAGCTCGCCCGGATCCATCTTGCGTACCGGGGCGATATCCGCGTGTCCCACCACGTTGCGGGGCGGGATGGGGTGGCGCGCCAATACGCGTTTCGCCAACCCGATCAGGGCTTCGATCTGCGCGCCGGGAAACGGGCGGTAGCCGAGCTCGTGACCGGGATTGACCAATTCGATCCCCACCGACCGGCCGTTGATGTCGGTCTCGCCGCGCCAGGCGGAAATCCCGGCATGCCAGGCGCGCGCCTTTTCGTCCACCAGCCGCCAGACCGTACCGTCTTCCTCGATGACATAGTGGGCGCTTACCCTCGCCTCGGGGTCGGTAAGCCGGTCGAGCGCCGCCGCCGCCGTTCTCATGCCGGTATAGTGGAGGACCAGCATGTCGATGGGGGCGCCGTCCGGGCGGCTGTCGAAATTGGGCGAAGGCCGGTCGCGAAAGCTGATCACCTTAGGCGCTCCTCGGCTAGGGCAGGGACCGCAGTTTTTCGACCTTCTCATAGGCCGCGTTGATCGCCGCCATCTTTTCGTTCGCCACGTCGATGAATTCCTGCGGCAGGCCCTGGGCGATCAGGGTATCGGGATGATACTCCCTGATCAGCTTGCGGTACGCCGCCTTGATCTCCGCTTCGTCCGCATCCCGCGGGACACCCAGAATCTCGTAGGGGTCGGCTTCGCCGGGCCCCATGTGGGTCGCGCGAATGCGTTCGAAATCGTCGGCCGAGAAGCCGAACGACGCGCTCACCTTTTGGAGAAATTCGATCTCCTTCGGGTGGACGACGCCGTCGGCAAGGGCCACATGCATCAATCCGCCCAGGACGCCCTCCAGGACCTGCGGTTCGCGGGCGAACATGGCGCCCAGCTGCTCGGCATAGGGCTCGAAGCCGCCTGCGTCGCGCCGCGCCTCGTTGAACAGGCGGCCGACGTCGCCCATGTCGCCGGCCGGAATCTGGAACACCGTCTTGAAGGCCTCGATTTCGTCGCGGGTTACCCGGCCGTCGGCCTTGGCCATCTTGGCGCCGAGAACGATCACGGCGACCGCCACCGCCGACTGCCTGGCCTGCTGCGAGGCCGGGCCGGAGAGGCGTTGACCGGCCCGGGCCCGGTCCATGGCGTGGCCGGCGGCCGCGCCCAGGAGGGCGCCGATGGGTCCGCCAATCGCAAATCCCGCCACGCCGCCGATGACTTTTCCCCATATGCTCATGACCGGCCCCCGGTTCCGGCGGCAGGCCCGCCGTCATTCAACCACCCTGCGAGCGCCTTGCCCGGATCGGCGATCTCCTCCACCGAACCGTACCAGTAGGCATCCCAGCCCGCCTCCGGCAAACCGGTGAACACCATCAGGTTCAGCGGATACGCCTCGGAGTCGGTGCAGCGGCGGAAATCGTCCCGGAACAGAAACACGGGCTTTTCCCAGGCGATCGCCATGCCGAGCTCCACCATCACCCCTTCGTCCGGCGGACAGCCGTTGACCACCGCGAATATCCCGTCGGCGTCGCGCACGTCGCGGAGATCGGCCTGTCCGATCCGGTAGGCCCAGCCGGGGCTCGCCCGGTCGATCTGATTGTTGCGGGCGAAAGGCTCCCACACCTCCGCGCCGGCCGCCTCCAGGGCCGCCGCAAGCTCGGCCAGCGGTCCCGCGCGCTGCTGTTCCGAAAACCCGTAGGGATTGGCCAGATACAGGGTCTTGCTCATTTTGCGCCGCTCCGTTGATTGTCGTGGAAAACGTTAGTCAGCGCGCCCTGCGGCGGCAAGTCAAATACCTGATCCCGGGAAAATTGGAACGGAGCGTCTCGTAATTCGGGGGTTTGACGGGCCGTCCCGCGGCTACCCGGCCAATTACGGCGATGCGGATATCGGTCCGGACCCTAGAGGGAGCTTTCCGGTTGCCCGGCGGGGGCCTCGATGATTCGGGGCCGCGCGGGCCCGTTCGAGCCTATCCGGCCGGCAAAGGGCAGTTTCAGCGCCGGATCGGTTGCATCCACCCCGAAGGTCAGCCCGAGCAAATTGAATTCCAGGCCTTCCTCGATGCCCGCCAGAACGCCGAAGACGCCGTATAGGTTGAACTGGAAGCCGCTGCCGCCCGGCGCCCTGGAGATTATCCGGCCGCCGAGGAAATCCTTGCCGATCGCCGTCGGCGGCAAATCCAGCTTGAGCGCGGGAACCTCCCGCGCGATGTGGGCGGTGAAAGTGTTGGAGTTGGGACCCGGCCACGCCCGGTAGCGGGCCGCATACGGGTAGGATCGCGATGCGGCGTCGATATCCCGGATGATCTCGTCGACGCCGTCGCCGCGCAGGTCGGCCAACAGGTCCGGCTCGGCGCCGAACCAGCGGGCATCCGCATCCCGGCTGCGCACCGCGACCGCCGTATCGCCCCAGCGCAAACGCCAGCCGATCACCTCGTAGACGGTGAACCCGGCGGCGTTGGCCGGTTTGACCGCGATCCAGGAATGAACGCCGAAATAGCCGCGCCAGCCCCAGGCGCGCGCCGCATAGACCTGGACGACGGCCTCGGGGGTGGCCGCCGGATCGGGCGCCAGCCCGACCGGCTCGTGGCTGGCCGTCCGCCAGTCCCTTGGGGTAGATGCTGACATCACCGCGCCTGCTGCCGTTCCGGCGACAATTAATCCTGCAACGACGAGGGTTATGAATTTCCATCGCGTCATTTCAATGAACCTAGAGCAGTTTCAGGCCAATTTGAACCATTTGACCGGAAACTGGTCTGGGGTCCGTACTTGATTAGGGGATTTTCTATTCGTCATGCCCGGACTTGATCCGGGCATCCACGCCTTGCGGCTGGCGGTACACGTGGATGGCCGGGTCGGAGCCCGGCCATGACGCAATTATTTTATACCCCGTCGCCCAACACGCGTATCGGTGCCTGACCGCCCGACGGGTTTGAAACTTCTTGGTCAACCCATGAAAATCCACCAGAAATACCTATGACCATCGTGCGGAATCCTGGATCGGGGGACGGATCGACGTGAGCGGGAACGCCGGAATACCCGGATGGCAGTTTTGGATCGACCGGGGCGGCACCTTCACCGATGTGGTGGCGCGCTCGCCGGAAGGTGAACTTTCGGCGCTGAAGCTGCTCTCCGAGGACCCCGACCGGTACCCGGACGCGGCGATCGAGGGTATCCGGCGCGCGCTTCGGGTGGGACCCGGCGGCGAAATTCCGGTTGCCGACATTGCATCGGTCAAGATGGGGACGACCGTGGCCACCAATGCACTCCTCGAACGGACGGGCGAGCCCACATTGCTCCTAACCAACCGGGGATTCGCCGATGCGCTGCGGATCGGCTATCAGAACCGTCCCCGCCTCTTCGCCCTTCAGATCGACCTCCCGGAGCAGGTCTATTGCCGGGTGGCGGAGATTCCCGGCCGCATGGACGCCCGCGGCAACGAGCTGGTGCCGTTGGACGAGGGTCTCGCGCGCGACGCCCTGGCCGCCGCTTTCGGCGACGGCATTCGTTCCGTCGCCATCGTCTTCATGCACGGATACCGCTATCCGGACCACGAGGCGCGGGTGACGAGCCTCGCGCGGGAGGCGGGTTTCACCCAGATCTCCGCATCTCACCAGGTCAGTCCGCTGATGAAGTTCGTGTCCCGGGGCGACACCACCGCCGTCGACGCCTATTTGTCGCCGATCCTGCGGCGATACGTCGACCGGGTTTCGGCCGCCCTGCCGGGGGTGCGGACCATGTTCATGCAGTCGAACGGCGGCCTGACGGACGCATCCCTGTTCCGGGGCAAAGACAGCATCCTCTCCGGACCGGCGGGGGGCGTGGTCGGCGCCGTCGCGACCGCCGGTATGGCGGGCTTCGAAAAGATCATCGGCTTCGACATGGGCGGCACGTCCACGGATGTCAGTCATTTCGCCGGCGCGTTGGAGCGGTCGTTCGAAACCGTCGTCGCCGGCGTACGAATGCGCGTGCCGATGATGAGCATTCACACGGTGGCGGCGGGCGGCGGGTCGATCCTCCGGTTCGACGGGGCCCGATTCCGGGTCGGACCGGAATCGGCGGGCGCAAATCCCGGCCCCGCCTGTTACGGCAAGGGCGGCCCGCTCACGGTGACCGACGCCAACCTGCTCCTCGGCCGGCTGCAAGCCCGTCACTTCCCCGAAATTTTCGGCCCCGGCGGCGATGGGCCGCTGGATACGGATATCGTCCGAAGGAAGTTCGAGACGTTGGCGGGCGAGATCGAGACCGCAACCGGGCGGCGCCTGGGCCCCGAGGAGACCGCCGAGGGATTCCTGACCATCGCCGTCGAGAATATGGCGAACGCGATCAAGAAGATCTCGGTGCAGCGGGGCTATGACGTCACCGAGTATACGCTCAACTGCTTCGGCGGCGCCGGCGGTCAGCATGCGTGCGGCGTTGCCGACGCGCTGGGCATCGAGCGCATTCAGATCCATCCGCTGGCGGGGGTGCTTTCGGCCTACGGCATGGGCCTCGCCGAGGTCCGGGCGCTCCGGGCATTGGCCGTCGAGGAAGAGCTGTCCGAACGAACCGCCGGCCGGCTTGTTTCCGCCGCCCGTCCCCTGGTCCGGGAGGCGGCCGCCGAACTCGCGGGTCAGGGCATCGCGGAAGCGAATATTCAAACGTCGATCACCGCCGCGCTTCGCTACGCCGGCACCGATACCGCGCTCGAGGTGCCGCTGGCGGGCTTTTCCGAATTGCGCGGCGCGTTCGAAGTTCTCCACCGGCGGCAATTCGGTTTCGTCGACGGCGGACGGCCGCTGATCATCGAGGCGGTGCGCGTCGAGGCCGCCGGCGCCGGGGAACGGATCGCGGAACACGCCGCCGCCCCGGGTGCCGCCGCTGCCGCGCCGGACGCCGTCGAGACCGTCGCCGTGTTCACCGGCGGGAGAGCCCGGGACGTGCCGGTGTTTGCGCGGGCAACGCTTGCGGCCGGTCAAGAAATCGCGGGCCCGGCGATTGTCGTCGAGGAAAACGCGACCACGGTCGTCGAGCCCGGCTGGCGCCTGGAAGTCAACCGGTTCGGCCACCTCATCCTGAATCGCGCGTCCCCCCGGGAGGCCGGCGCTGCCGTGGGGACGGACGCCGATCCGGTGATGCTCGAATTGTTCAACAACCTGTTCATGTCCATCGCCGAACAGATGGGCGCCGTCCTCGCCAACACGGCCACGTCGGTGAACATCAAGGAGCGGTTCGATTTTTCGTGCGCGCTATTCGATGCCGCGGGCGGTCTGGTCGCCAACGCGCCGCATCTGCCGGTTCACCTCGGCTCCATGGGGGAGAGCGTCGCCACGATCATCCGTGCGCGGCAGGGCACGATGAAGCCGGGCGACGTCTATGCCCTGAATGCGCCTTACAACGGCGGCACCCATCTCCCCGATATCACGGTGGTTACCCCGGTGTTCGATGACGCCGGCCCGGAAATCCTGTTCTACGTCGCCTCGCGGGGCCATCACGCCGATATCGGCGGGACGACGCCGGGCTCCATGCCCCCCGACAGCCGGACCGTCGACGAGGAAGGCGTGCTGATCGACAACTTTCAATTGGTGGCCGGCGGCCGGTTTCTGGAACGGGAAGCGCGCGAACTCCTGGAGAGCGGCGTCTATCCGTCCCGCGACCCCGGCCAGAATATCGCCGATTTTCGCGCCCAAATCGCCGCCAATGAACGCGGCGCCGCGGAAATACGCTCAATGATCGGCCATTTCGGCATCGAGGCCGTTCAGGCCTATATGCGGCACGTCAAGGACAATGCGGCGGAATCCGTGCGCCGGGTGCTCGACCGGCTGCCCGACGGAGATTTCGCGCGGAATCTCGACAATGGCGGGACCATCAAGGTGGCGATTTCGGTGGACAGGTCCCGGCGCCGCGCGACGGTCGATTTCACCGGCACGTCCCGCCAGTCGGAGACCAACTTCAATGCGCCCTCGGCGGTTTGCCGGGCGGCCGTCCTCTATGTGTTCAGATGTCTGGTCGACGATGACATTCCGTTGAACGACGGATGTCTGGATCCCATCGACCTCGTCATTCCCGAAGGATCGCTGCTCAGCCCCCGCTACCCGGCGGCGGTGGTGGCGGGAAACGTGGAAACCTCGCAGCGCATTACCGATGCCTTGTTCGGGGCGGCCCGCGCCATGGCGTCGGCTCAAAGCACCATGAACAATTTCACCTTCGGCGACGAGCGCTACCAGTATTACGAAACCATTTGCGGCGGCGCCGGCGCCGGTCCCGAATTCGACGGGGCGAGCGCGGTCCATACCCACATGACCAACACCCGCCTGACCGATCCCGAGGTGCTGGAGTGGCGGTTTCCCGTGATCCTGGAGAGGTTTTCCCTGCGGCCGGGTTCGGGCGGCGCGGGCAGGCATTGGGGCGGTGACGGCGTCATCCGGAAAATCCGGTTTCTGGAACCGATGACCGCCGCCATCCTGTCCGGTTCCCGGACGGTGCAGCCCTTCGGACTGGCCGGCGGCAGCCCGGGCGAAGCGGGCCGGAACTACGTCGAACGGGCGGCGGGCCATGTCGACGAGCTTGGACCCTGCGATTCGGCCGAAATGGGGCCGGGTGACGTGTTCGTCATCGAGACGCCCGGCGGGGGCGGGTACGGGTTCATCGGTTAGAAACTGCTCTGGCCGTTTCATCGGATGGACGTTCCATGACCGCCGCGATCCCCCGCAGGCGCGGCAGCAGGGCGCCCAGGATCAACAGATAAACGACCGTGCTGACGGCGATGACCGACTGAAGCGCCCAAAATTTGTCCCCGAGCCCCCATAACCACGCGCCCGCCGCGGGCCCTCCCCGCAGGTTCATGCTCCACAGCGACATGACCCGCCCGCGCAACGACCCGTCGATCGAGTTCTGCACGACCAGCTGGCCGCCGATTCCGATGTAGGATCCGAATGCGCTGATGCCCCCGACAATAATCGTCGCGGCCCAAAACGAGTCGGTGGCCGACAGAGCGAGATGGAGAAGGCCGGCCAGCAACGCCGCGATAAACAGCAATCGCACCATGCCGCTTACCCGGTTGACCTTGGCGACCATGATCGAACCGATGATCGCGCCGGCGCCGGAAGCGGATTGCATGATCCCGAACCCGAGCTCTTCCATGGCGTAGATGCCGTCCGCGATTGCCGTCAGGCTCTCCCGGTACGAACGCATGAATATCATCGTCGAGACGATGAGGATAAAGAACAGCCCGAGCTCTTTCTTGTTCAGGATGTAGAGGACGCCCTCCCTGAGATCGGCAACGAAATTCGACCTGGGGCGGGACTCGACCTCGTCGTGCCTCAAACGGATAAACAGCAGAACGATGAGGTAGCCGAGAAAGCTGAATGCGTTGAGTGCAAACAGCCAGCCGATGCCTTCGCGATCGAGGGTGAACGCGGCGATGATGACGGCGCCCAATGCGGGGCCGACGAATTGGGCCAGGTTGAACAGGATGGATCCGATGCCGATTGCCGAGGGCAGATCGTTCCGCGGCACGAGGCTCGGCGCCATGGCCAAACGGACCGGCGACCACAGCGCCTCGAAGAAGCCCGCCAAGCCCATCAAGACCATCAGCAGGAATATGGTCATGAAATCGAGAATGGTGAGGACCGCCAGGATCGCGGCCAGACCCATCAGGAAGACTTGTGCGATTCGCCCCAGCAGCAGCCGGTCGTAGCGGTCGGAGACGGTGCCGAAAAACGGAACGCTGGCCAGAAAACAAGCCGCTTCGACCAGTGCTACCGTTGCCACGAGGCTCAGCGAGCCGGTCAGCGACCAGACCAGCCACTGGACACCGATACGCTGAAACCACAGGCCGATGTTCGAGACAAATCCGCCGGCCGCGTAAAGGGCGAAATCACGATGATGGAAGGCGCGCCACATGTTGGGGGGCACGATAGTCGCCGCGACAAACCGGCACAATCGCCCGTCGCCGCGCCGGCGGGGCCGGGCGCCGGTTACCGGCGATTGAAATTGCCTGGACCCGGCGGTTTCTCTACACTTACGCCGTCCTCCGGATGAGTCCGCATGAGAACGGACAGCCGGTCGCGCGGCCCGGCCCGGGCCGTGACCAGGGAAGGGACCCCATAATGAAGATTGCCGCCGCCGTCCTTGCCGGTTTGGTTTTGGCCGTAATCGCCGCCGTTCTCATTGTGCCGGGCGCTATCGATTGGAACGAACGCCAGCCCGAACTCGTCCGGCTGGCCAAAGACAAAATCGTCAAGCTGGTCAAGGACAATACGGGCCGGCATCTGGAGCTCCGCGGCGACATCAGCGTGTCGGTGCTGCCCATGCCGACGCTCCGGGTCGACGATGTCCGGGTTGCCAATGTCGAGGGGGCCGCGTCCGCCGACATGGTTGCCCTCAAATCCCTGGATGTCCGGGTGGCGCTGTTGCCGCTGCTCGGCGGCAACATTCAGGTCGAATCGGTCCGTCTCGAGGAGCCCGTCATCGACATACAGGTCTTTGCCGACGGACGCACCAATCTGGTGTTTTCACCGCCTGAAGCCACGGCGCCGGCGCCGGGAGATGCCGGCGGCCGGCCCGCCGACACGCCTCCGGGACCGGCCGCGCGCCCTTCCGTGGTGGTCGACGACTTCGTCATTGAAAAGGGCACGGTCATCTTTCGGGATGACGGCTCCGGCCGAACCGAGCTTATCGAGAACATCAACGGGCGTTTGAATGCCGCTTCGCTGACCGGTCCCCTGGAAACCACCGGCAGTCTGATCGTCCGCGGCGTTCCGTTGAGTTACAAAATCTCGTTGGGGGCGCTCATCCAGGGCCGAACGGCGCCGATTTCGGCTGACGTCCGGATTATGCCGGGAGACGTGAGGACCCGGATGAGCGGCGCCCTTGCCGGCCTCCCGGCCGAACCCCGGTTCAGAGGCAAAATCACCGTCGACGGGGCAAACCTCACCGGGTTTGCGGCCGCGCTGGGCGGTGGTGCGCGCCTGCCGGAAGTTCTGTCCCGCCGGTTTGCGCTCAAGGCGGACGTCGCGGCGGCCGCCGACGCCGTGTCGGTCTCCGGACTTGATCTCAGTCTCGACCGGACACGAGGCAGCGGCGCGATCGATATCACGTTTGGTGAATCGATCGATGCGGACGCCAAGCTGACGGTGAACCGGCTGGATGTGGAGTCGCTTCTCAAGCCGGCAATCCCCGCCGCGGCCGAAGGGAATTCCACAGCCCAGGCGCGTGGCGCGGCGAAGGTCTCACGGGAAATAGCGCCGCCGAGAAGGCGGGCGCCCGGCACGCCTCTTGCGATTCCCGAAAACATCAACGCGTCCGTCAATCTCACCGTGGGAACGATCGGTTATCGCGACGGCGTGGTGCGGGAGGCAAAATTCGACGCCGCGCTCTCGGCGGGAGAGATCACCGTCAATCAGGTATCCGCGCAACTGCCCGGCGGTTCCGATTTCGCCATGTTTGGATTTGCCGCGCTCGAGGACGGCGTGCCGGCGTTCGACGGAAACGTCGACATGTCCACCAATGACCTCCGCGCCCTGCTGACCTGGCTTGGCGTTGCGCCCCCGGCGGCGGCCGCGGATCGCCTTCGCAAGCTCGCTTTTGCCGGCAAGGTCGCCGCCACGCCCAAGGAAATCCGGCTTAGCGAAATTGATCTGCGGGTCGACAACACCCGCGTAAAGGGCGGGGCGATCCTGGCGCTGCGAAAAAAACTCGCCATGGGCGCAAACCTCGTGGTCGACAAGTTGAATGTCGATCCCTATCTCGGCAGGCCCGGATCCGCCGCCAATCCGCCGAAAGCGGGTGCGGGCGACGCGGCGGCCGGCGCGGCGGAGGCCCCGCCGCCGGCGAATCCCCTGGCGCCGCTGGCGGCCCTCAGCGTCATTGACGCCAATATCAGGGCTCGGATCGGCGCGCTCACGGTTCAACGGCTTCCCATTCGGGATCTCCGTCTCGATGCGACGATTTTCGACGGGGTGCTGACGGTGCACGACCTTCGAATTGCCGACGCCGCGGGCGTTGCGGCAAACGTAAAGGGCGCCGTCACCGGCCTGGAGGCCGGCCGGCCCGACCCGGATCCGAAGCTCCGAGACCTGGCGCTCGATGTGCGATCGAGGAATTTGTCCAGAATATTGAAGCTGACCGGAACGCAGTTGCCCCTACCGCCGTCCCGGTTGGGGGCGGTATCCCTGTCCGGGACGCTCAATGGCGCGCCGGCCGATCTCGATGTCGATATGACTCTCAAGGCGGCAGGGGGGGCAGCCGAACTTTCCGGCCGCGTCGCGGCGCTCGGCGACGTTCCCGCCGTCGACGCCGCGGTCAGGGTCGCTCATTCCGATCTTCGGCGGTTTTTGCGCCTCGCGGGGCTTTCGTACGCGCCGTCGGGCCGGCTCGGGAAAATCGATCTTTCGGCCAAGGTGGCGGGCAACCCGGCGGACATTTCGATCAGCGGCCTGAAAGGGATGGCGGCGGATATTTCCGTATCGGGCGCCGTGAGCGGCAAGTTGAGCGGGCCGAGGCCGGCCCTCGCCCTGAATTTGCGGACCGGGGCCATAGTGATCGACCGGTTCCTGCCGGCGCAGCGCCGGTCATCCCTGTCTCCAACGGACCTGCGGCCGATCCGGACCGCGGCGTTCCGAATCCCCGGGAACTTCGACCCTCGGCAACTGCTGGTCCGGATCGCCGCGGGCGGCGGACGGTTTTCCACCGATACCATCGATCTTTCCGCGCTGGGGCTTGCCGATGCCGACATTACCCTCAAGTCGGAATCGCTGCGGTTCGGCAAATATACGCTGAGCGGCGCTGATCTCGCGGCGTCCCTCAAGAACGGCGTGTTGAACGCAAATCGTCTGACGGGCCGCATTTTCGGGGGCGCCCTGACCGCGGGCGGGCGGATAGCCGTCGCCGGGCGAAGCGGCGAGTACGCCGCAAAGCTCGATCTGCGGAATCTCGAACTTCCCGCGGCCATGCGCGCCCTTGGTTCGCCGGCGGTCAAGGCCGGACGACTGACCTTCGCGGCGGATCTGACCTCCACAGGCGGGTCGGCCGCGGCCATCGTCGCCGGATTGGCCGGCGAGGGCCGCTTCGAACTCAAGGGGATCGATCCGGCGGGGGCGGGCCGGGGGAGCATGCTTGCACCGCTCATCGGCATCCTGCAGCCCCTTAACGCGCTCGGCGCGCGCCCGGGCGGCGGCCTTGCCGATGTCGCTTCGACGTTTCAAGTCGCCCGCGGGGTTGCCTCCTTCGATGATCTGAAGCTGTCGTCGGTGGCCGGTTCCGGCAGCGCCCGGGGCAGCATCGATCTGCCCAACTGGCGGGTACGGACGTCCGGTGAGGTGCGGCTGGACCGGAACCTGCTCGGTGCCCTGCTTGCCCGGCAAACCCGGCTGCCGCCGGTGGTGCCGTTCGAGATCACCGGCCGGCTCGATTCCCCGAACGTGAAGCTGAAAATCGGCGGGACGGGTACCGGCGGGATCGCCATTCCCGGCCTCGACAAGCTGAAAAAGAAGAACCCGGGCGTCGGCGCCGTGGTCGATCAGCTATTGGGCGGCAAACAGCGGACCCGGTCGCCCCAGCCGTCAACTGAACCGGCACCCCTGGAGCCGGGCCCGCAACAGCCGCCCCAAAAGCGGCAGGACCGGCCGCCGCGGGCCGACGATGTCTTGAAGGAATTTCTGCGCGGGCTGGGCCGTTAGTTGCCGTGAGGGTCCGATTCCTCGAGGACGAACAGCCGGATGGCGCTCGACAGATTGCCGGTTCGATGCCGGTCGATCTCGGCAATCAAGCCATTGATTGAAACGCCGCGCGCCCTGGATATGAGCCGCAGCCGGTCCCAGAACGCCTGCTCCACGGACACGCTCGTCGCGTGGCCGGCGATCCGGATAGACCTTTTTCGGACACGGCTCGGATCATCCGTCATTTCAGGCAAACCGAAGAATCGCGGACGCCGCCCCGGCGGCCGGGCCGGACAAACATGCCCCACAATGGCCGGGGCCCGGTTGGCCGTCAATGGCCGGAAACCGCTCCAACCGGTCATCCGTAGCCGGTGTCGGTTCCCGGCGGCGATTGGCGGGAAGGATGCGGAGGCTTGGCGAGGCAGCCGCGGAACAGGCCGAGGCGCAGGCGCGACCCCGATTTTGACATGTGACATAATGCGCATTACAGTCGGTCATGATACGGAACTTCAGGAGCCGGGCGCTCAGGCGGTTCATGGAACGCGGCGACGAACGCCGCATCAATCCGGAGCACCGCGAGAGAGTGCGCGACATCCTCGTGCGGCTCAACGCCTCGGCCGCGCCGGACGATATGGACCTGCCCGGATTCCGGCTGCACCCGCTCAAGGGCGCCCATGCCGGGTTCTGGGCGGTCACGGTTCGCGCCAACTGGCGGGTGATCTTCCGCTTCGAAGACGGCCACGCCGCCGACGTCGACTATCTGGACTACCACTAGGGAGGTAACGCCCATGCTCATGCACGACCCGCCCCATCCCGGCTCGTTCATCCGGCGCCAGTGCCTCGAACCCCTCGGGCTGACCGTAACCGAAGCCGCGAAGGGGCTTTCGGTATCGCGCAATACGCTGTCGATGTTGCTCAACGGCCGCCTCGGCATCTCCCCGGAGATGGCGATCCGGCTGTCCGAGGCCTTCGGCGGCAGCCCCGAGAGCTGGCTGACACAGCAGATGCAGTACGACCTCTGGCGCGCGCAGCGCCACCGCGAACCGATCGAGATTCGCAAATTCGCCGCGGTCTGACCGGCCCGCATCCATCCCTGTTCTTCCGCAACCGGAACGTCGCGGCGTGTTCCCTCGTCCCCTCGGGGGCCCTTATCCATTGGCCGTATTTGGTTACGCCTATTGTCCCGGCCGTTGCCTTGTGACAATGATCATTACGAGTGAAGCATCGGCGGAGGAGTCCCTGGTGGCGGCGGCCCGGCAGGAGCGGAAGGACGAGCCTTTCTGGAAGACCAAGCCGCTCGGGCGGATGAGCCTCGAGGAGTGGGAGTCGCTCTGCGACGGGTGCGGCAAATGCTGCCTCCACAAAATCGAGTACGAAGATACCCGGGAGGTGGAATACACCGAGGTTGCGTGCGGTCTCCTCGACATCGGCGCCTGCCGTTGTACGGATTACGCGCACAGAACCGCCCGGGTGCCCGATTGCGTCCAACTGACCCCGGGGACGCTGACGTCCATCGGATGGCTGCCCCCGACCTGCGCCTACCGGCTGATATCGGAGGGAAAGGACCTTTTTGACTGGCACCCGCTGATTTCCGGCGATCCCGAAAGCGTGCACCGGGCCGGGGTGTCGGTGCGGGGCCGCTGCGTCGCCGAGCGGGATGCCGGCGATCTGGAGGATCATGTGGTGGAATGGCCGAACGAGGATGTGGACGATGCCGGGTAAGCCGCCGGCCCCCTTTCGCGGCTCCCGTCACCAGGTGGAGGTCGACGGCCGGCAGGTTCCTTTAACCGTCCGGCATCATGCCAGGGCGCGGCGCCTCATCCTCCGGATCGATCCGAAAACCGGCGGCGTCGCCGTCACGCTGCCCAAGGGGGTTCCCGCGAAGGCCGGATTGGCCCTGGCCGAGGAAAAGTCCGCGTGGATCGCCGATGCCATCGGAAAACTGGCCCGGCCGACGCCGATCGTCGCCGGCGCGCGGGTGCCGGTGCTCGACCGCGAACATTTGATATGCCATGACCCGGCCGGCCGGTTCGGCGTCCGGCGGGAGGGGAACGCCATCTGGGTCGCGGGCCCGGAAGAGCATATCGCGCGCCGGGTGCTGGACTGGCTGAGGCGGGAGGCGAGGCGCGAAATCTTGCCCCGGGCGGAGACCATGTGCGGCCGGCTGGAGGCGACGTTCAATCGCCTATCCATCCGCGACACGCGAAGCCGCTGGGGGTCGTGCGCGCCCAACGGCAATCTCTCATTCTCATGGCGCCTGGTCATGGCCCCGGCGGCGGTTCTGGACTATGTCGTCGCCCATGAGGTCTCGCACCTCCGCCACATGGATCATTCGCCCGCGTTTTGGGAAACGGTGAACAGTCTCGGCGTCGATCCGGAGGCCGGCCGGAAGTGGCTGAACGCCAACGGCGAACGGTTGATGCGGGTCGGAATCGAGACCGCAAGCTTCGGATAGAGGAGGCTCCCGGCGGCGGTTATGCTGGGGTCATGCGTGAACGAAACACAACCCCCGGGACCGCCGACATGAACCGTTCGGACGTCCCGCCGCCCGGCTGGATCATGGAAGCATGCCGGCTGATCGACGAGACCGGCGAAGGCGCGCCGACCCTGGCCGAGTTGTCCGAAGCCGTCGGCGTCAGCCCGTATCATCTGCAGCGGAAGTTCAAACAGGTGCTGGGACTGTCGCCCCGCGAGTACGCCGCCCAGCGTCGGCTCGACCGGTTCAAGGCGGAAGTCCGGAGCGGGGAGAGCGTGTCATCGGCCATGTACGGCGCCGGATTCGGCTCTTCCAGCCGGCTCTATGAGCGGGCCGGCGAGACGCTGGGGATGACGCCCGCGAGCTACGGCAAGGGGGGCGCCGGCGCCAGGATCGGTTTCGCCATCGCCGACAGCTTTCTCGGCCGGCTCCTGGTGGCGTCCACGGACCGGGGGATTTGCCGGATAAGCATCGGCGACGACGACGGGGAACTGATCGAAGACCTGCACAGGGAATATCCGGCGGCGGAAATCGGGGCGGACGTCTCGGGACTGGCGGATAATCTGGAGGCGGTGCTGTCCATCCTCAGCGGCGCGTCCGGGACGGCCGAGGCATTGCCCTTCGACCTGCGGGCGACGGCGTTTCAGTGGAAGGTCTGGGACTGCCTTCGGCGAATTCCGCGGGGCGCCACGATGACATATGCGGAAATCGCCGCCGCCATCGGCTCGCCGAATTCGGCCCGCGCCGTCGGCCGGGCCTGCGCGACCAACCCGGTGGCGGTGGCGATTCCCTGTCACCGGGCGGTCGGCGGCGACGGGAAGCTCCGCGGTTATCGCTGGGGGCTGGACCGGAAACGGAAATTGCTCGACGGCGAAGCCGGGACTACAGCGACGGATCGCTGATCCGGTGCAGCCGGTCGGCGGCGGTTTTGGCGAACCGGAGAATCTGGCTTCGGCGCCGGGCCCCATTCATCTTCAGCAGCGGCGCTTCCCGCAGAATGGCCGCATCGTACGGATCGGCGATCAGGATGCCGCATTCCCCGGGAATGAGGTCGACCGGAAAGCCGTTGGCGACGGCGAAGTAGAAGCGGTCGCAGAACGGAACGTATTCCGGCCATTTCCGGTCCGCCTGGAAGTCTCGAACCGAGGACTTCACTTCGGCGATGACGAACCGGCCGGCCTTGTTCAATCCCGCGACGTCCGCGCGCCGGCCGGTGGAGAGCTTGAACTCGGTCAGCGGGCTGTACCGGCGGGCCCGGAAATGCCGGCAAACCCCCCGGGTGATGTCGCCGGCCTCGAACGGGCCCGGCGTCATGAGGTCAATGTCCTCGATGAATTTGTTCATCAAATGTTCTCCGCCGGCCATTCATACGCGGGATTGCCGGGACCGGCAAGCCGGGTTACGGGAGAAGATGCGCGGCGCAGCCACAAAATGACTGCGTCATGGCCGGGCCCGGACCCGGCCATCCACGTGT
>JAJECC010000041.1 GCA_022822205.1 Rhodospirillales bacterium
GGGCTACAGGCGGGGCGGCTACGTCCCCTTGGAGATTCTGCTCGTCGGCAAGCCGGATTACCTGCTTGATGACACGGTCAGAAACCCCATGCGGCCTCGGATCGGCGCCCAGATCATTCGCCATCCGGCGCTCGACCGGTCTTTGGGCAAATCGGGGCGGATCGAGTTTCCCGTCGCCTACTGGCTCTGCGGCGGTGAGGCAACACCCGTTGCCGTCGACGCACTCGCCGGGATCACGCGCGGCCCCGCAACGCTTGGCGTGAACCAATGAGTTCGGGTTCCCGGAACCGAATGAGCGGCCCGCCCCTGTTGGCGGATCTACCCCTGTTGGCGGGCCTGGCCGTGCTGGTGGCGGTGCTTGCGGGTGCCTCGTTGATGATCGGGGAAGTGGCGGTTCCCATGAGCGGCCTTTTCGCCGACGGCAACTCCACAGCCGCCATCATCATGCAGGAAATTCGCCTGCCCCGGGTTCTCCTGGCGCTCGCCATCGGCGGCACGCTCGGACTTGCCGGCGCGGCGCTTCAGGGGCTGCTGCGCAATCCGCTGGCCGAGCCGGGAATAATCGGCGCCTCTTCCTCCGCGGCCCTCGGCGCGGTGATCGTCCTCTACTTTGGCCTGTTCAATTTATTTCCACTGGCCTTGCCGCTCGCCGCCATTGCCGGCGCCGTGATTGCGATCGCCCTCTTGTTCGCATTGGCGGGGCGGGATCCCAGCGTCCTGACGCTCATACTGGCGGGGATTGCGCTGAGCTCCCTTGCCGGGGCGTTGATTTCGCTGGCGATCAACCTATCACCCGACGCCCTGTCGGCCTCCGAGATCGTCTTTTGGCTGCTGGGCTCGCTCAAAGACCGGAGCATGGATCAATTCTTCCTGTCGCTGCCGTTCATGGCGGCGGGCGCCCTGTTGCTGCTCACGACCGGCCGCGCCCTGGATGCTCTGACTCTCGGTGAGGACATGGCGAGCACCCTCGGCTTCGATTTGAAGCGCGTACGGGTTCAACTGATCGCCGGCACCGCCCTGGCCGTGGGGCCCGGAGTCGCCGTCGCGGGGGTGGTTGGTTTCGTCGGCTTGGTCGTTCCTCACCTGCTTCGCCCTTTCGTCGGCCACGAGCCGCGCCGCCTTCTGCTCGCCAGTACGTTCGGGGGGGCGGCGCTCCTGCTTGCGGCCGACATCGGCGTCCGGCTGATCCCCACCAATGTCGAGATGAAGCTCGGCGTGCTGACCGCCCTCGTCGGCGCGCCGTTTTTCCTGTTCCTGATCTTCAAGGTCCGGAGGTCGATGGCATGAGTGTGCTCGATGCGAATGGACTGACCGTCATTCGGAGCGGGACAAGCATTCTGCGGGAGGCCGGTTTGTCTCTGGCGGATGGAGAGATCGTCGGTCTGATCGGACCCAACGGCGCCGGAAAGACCACCTTGCTTCGCTGCCTGGTCAATCTGATAAATCCCGACCGCGGAGGCGTTCGCGTGAACGGGCGCCCCGTGGCGACCCTGTCGCGCCCGGAGATCGCCCGCGAGGTCGCGTATCTGGCGCAGAATGCGGGCGTGCACTGGCCGATGAGCGTCGAGCGGATCGTCGGCCTCGGACGGCTGCCCTATTCGAGCACGTTCCGCGGTCTCGGACGGCGCGATTGGACGGTCATCGAGCGGGTGCTCGAAGAGACGGATATCGTCCATCTCCGGGACCGCCAGGCGCCCACCTTGTCCGGCGGTGAGAGAATTCGGATGCTGCTGGCCTCCGCGTTGGCCGTCGAGGCGCCGATCCTGTTGGCCGACGAGCCGATTTCGGGTCTCGACCCGGGACATCAGCTGCAAATCATGCAGCTGCTGAGGGACCTCGCCCGTCGGGGCCGCAGCGTGGTCGTCGTCCTCCATGACCTGACGCTGGCCCTCCGGTACTGCGACCGGATCGTACTGATGGCCGACGGCCGGGTCGTCGCCGACGACCAGGCCGCGGGCGTTCTGACCGAAGAACGGTTGGCCCGGGTTTACGGGATCGAAGCGCAGATTCACGGTGACGGCGGCAACCGGATCGTCGTCCCCATCGGGCCGGCCCAGCCTCCGGCACGGCCTTTCGAGACGCCGACCGGCAAGAGGTCGGCCTAGGCGGCCGGTATCCCCGTGGCCGATGCTCCCCTTCATCACGGCGGCCGGCTGGATCAGGCATCCGCCGCATTCGGCGAGCCTCCCGAGGGATGGCTGGACCTGTCCACGGGGATCAATCCCTTCGCTTATGACGCCCTGACCATTCAAACCGACCTGATCCGACGATTGCCCCATGACGGCGACCTGGGCGGGCTTCTGCTGGCTGCGAGATCCGCCTACGGTCTGGACCCCGCCACAACGGTGGCCGCCGCGCCCGGCACGCAGGCAATCATCCAAATTCTCCCTCATCTTCGAGAGCCGTCCACGGTTGCCGTGCTGGGCCCGACATACGAAGAGCATGCGGCCTGCTGGCGGCATGCCGGACATTCGGTATCGGAGGCGGACTCGCTTCCGGACGCCCTGGCCGCCGACGTCGTCGTTGCCGTCAATCCCAACAACCCGGACGGGAGGCTGATTCCGGCATCGGCGCTGGCTGAAGCGGCGGGTGAGCTGTTTCAGCGCGGCGGGTTGCTGATCGCCGACGAAGCCTTCGCCGACGTTGCGCCGGATTTCTCGACCGCACCGCTTCTTCCTCTTCCGGGCCTCGTAATCCTCCGGTCCCTCGGAAAGTTTTTCGGGCTGGCCGGCTTGCGTCTCGGATTCGCGGCCGGCGAACCGGAAATCGTTTCCGCGATACGCGAGAGGCTGGGCCCCTGGGCCGTGAGCGGGCCGGCCATAGCCATCGGCCACCGCGCCCTCTCGGACCGCCGGTGGCAGGAAGATATGCGGCAAACCCTCGGCGTCGCCCGGCGGCAGCTGGACCTCCTCCTCGCGGGCAACAACCTGACCGTCATCGGCGGCACCGATCTGTTCAGGCTGGTCGAGGCCGACAACGCCGGGCGGATATACGAACACCTCGCGCGGAACGGGATTTTGACCCGATACTTCCCGTCCCATTCCCGATGGCTGCGGATCGGCCTGCCCGGCAGCGACGGGAACCAGGCCCGGCTGGCCGAAGCTCTGAACGGCCTCTGCGCCGAGACCTGAATGTCCGTCTGGGCCGACACGCCGCTCCTGGTCGTTCCGCTTGCGATGCTGGCGGACGCCGCGATAGGCGATCCACGCTGGTTTTACCGATACGTGCCGCACCCGGTGGCGGTTGCGGGCAAGGTGATCTCGGGTCTCGACAATATGCTCAACCGACCCTCGATCCCGGCCATTGCCGGACGCCTGGCGGGCCTCCTGGCCGTATGTGCGGTGGGCGCCCTGGCATGGCTGATCGGCGCCCTGATTGTCGTCTGGGCGGCTCCCCTGCCTTATGGGTGGGCATTGATCGCGCTTCTGATGTCCCTGTTCATTGCCCAGAACAGCCTCTACCGGCATGTCGCCGATGTGGCAAACGCCCTGCGCGACGAAGGGCCGGACAGCGGACGATCGGCGGTGGCCAGGATCGTCGGCCGGGATCCCGACAACCTGGACGAAGCGGGGGTGAGCCGCGCGGCCATCGAATCGACAGCCGAAAACTTCTGCGATGGCGTGGTTGCGCCGGTCATGTTCGCGGTTCTCTTCGGTCTGCCGGGGATGATGCTCTACAAAGCCGTCAATACCGCCGACAGCATGATCGGCCACCTGAATGACGAGTACCGGGATTTCGGCTGGGCGGCGGCACGGCTGGACGATGTGCTCAATTACATCCCCGCGCGATTTGCCGGTCTTTTGATTGCGGCCGCCGCCGGCCTTGGAACCGGCGCGCCGAAGTCGGCGCTCGTCACGATGTTCCGGGACGGGCGGAAACACAGATCGGTCAATGCCGGCTATCCCGAGGCTGCCATGGCGGGAGCGCTGCAGGTTGCGCTCGGCGGTCCCAGGACGTACGGCGGCGACGGCCTCGACGAGCCCTGGCTCGACGGCGGTCCGGTGGATTGCGGCGAGCGGACCATCCGGCGGGGACTGAGGATCTATATCGTTGCCTGCGCCCTGTTGGCCGGTGTGACGGGCGCGGCAGCCGTTCTGGAGTTCGGCGGCTAACCCGCGGCGTCCATGAGGCCGTCCACATCCAGATTCGCTTCCAGCGCTTCGGCGATATCGTCCAAGGCGGCCTCGACGGACGCTTCATACCGCAGGCCGGATGCCGATCGTTCTTCAAGCCGCTTCAAGAACGAATGCCGGAATTCATCGGCGGCAAATAATCCGTGAACGTAGCACCCGGCGATCCGGCCATCTTCCGAAACCGCTCCGTCGGCCCGGCCCCCGAGGGTCAGGTACGGGGTCGCCATCGCCGGACCCGACGTCTCCCCGACATGCATCTCATAACCGGCAACGGGCGTGCCCCGGGCGTCGGCGCCCGACACCTCGGTAAGCGTTTTTCCGGCCGTCAACCGTGTCTCCACATCAAGATAGCCGAGCCCATCCGTCGAACCGGCCGGGCCTTCCATGCCGTCCGGATCGGCAATCCGGCGGCCAAGCATCTGATAGCCGCCGCAAATGCCCATGACCTGCCCGCCCCGCCGGACATGGGCGGCGAGATCGATATCCCAGCCCTGCTCCCTCAAGTGAGCGAGATCGGCAATGGTTGCCTTGGAGCCGGGGAGAATAACCAGATGCGCGTCGCCCGGCAGCGCCTCACCCGGCGGCACCATGACGAGGTCCACATCCGGCTCGGCGATCAACGGGTCGAAATCGTCGAAGTTGGAAATATGGGCCAAGCGCGGAACGGCAATCCGGATAGTCCCGCCGACAGGGCCGCCCTCCCTGTTCTCGAGCGACATGGCATCTTCCTGGGGAAGATGCCTCGCCGCCGTCAAATAGGGCAGTACGCCGAAGGAACGGTACCCGGTCCGCCCGGAAATCATGGTGAGGCCGCCGTCGAACAATGATGGATCGCCGCGAAACCGGTTGATGATGAAGCCGGCGATCAGCGCATCTTCCGCGGGATCGAGAAGCGCCTTCGTGCCGACAATGTTCGCGATCACCCCGCCCCGGTCGATATCGCCGATCAGGACGACATTCACGCCCGCGGCCAGGGCAAACCCCATATTGGCAATGTCGTTTCGGCGGAGATTAATCTCGGCGGCGCTGCCCGCGCCTTCCGCCACCACAAAGTCGGCGTCTTCGCCCAAGCGGTCAAACGCGGCGATGACATCGTCCAGCAAATCCGGCTTGATGTCCTGAAATTCACGAGCCGAGTAGTTCCCCTTGACCTCGCCCCGGACCACGACCTGGGATCCCACATCCGACTGGGGCTTCAACAGGACCGGGTTCATGTCGACGTGGGGATCGACGCGGCAGGCCTTCGCCTGCAGGGCCTGCGCCCGGCCAATCTCACCGCCGTCCGCGGTGACCGCCGCGTTGTTCGACATATTCTGAGGTTTGAATGGCCGGACCGAATGTCCGCGGTTGGTCAACGCCCGGCAGAACGCCGCCGTGACCAGCGACTTCCCGACATCGGACGCCGTCCCCTGAAACATCAATGCCTTGGCGGACACGGAAGCGTCCCTAAAATTCGATTCCGGCCTGCGCCTTAAAGTCGGCCCGGAAATGGTGTTTGATCTCGGTCATCTCGGTGACCAAATCGGCGGCTTCGACAAGCTCCGGCTTGGCATTCCGCCCGGTGCAGATCACGTGGATATGGGCCGGCTTGTTTTTGAGGAAGCCGACCACTTCGCTGATGTCGAGATAATCGTTGCGCAGCACGATGTTGATCTCGTCCAGGAGCACCAGCTTGTTGTCCGGATCGGCGATCATTTCCTTGGCCCGCTCCCACGCGGCGGTTGCCGCCGCGATATCCCGCGCCCGGTCCTGGGTTTCCCAGGTGAATCCCTCCCCCATGGCGGTCATGGTCACGAAATCGGGGAACCGTTCGAGGACGGCACGCTCTCCGGTTTCCCACTTTCCCTTCACGAACTGGACGATGCCGACCTTCATGCCATGGCCGATACATCGGGCGACGATACCCATGGCGGCCGTGGTCTTGCCCTTGCCCTTGCCCGTATGGACCACCAACAGGCCGCCTTCCTTGGTCTTGGTGGCCAGGATTTTGTCCTTGGCTTCCTTGTGCCTGCGCCGCTTTTCATTGGCCCGTGCGTTGATTTCGTCTTCGGTCAACTCTTCGGTCATCCGACCCTCTCCTCCCTGATCCCGGCCAACAGCGCCGCGGCGGCGTTGGACCGGGGATGCCAAAGCCCCCGGTCAATCGCCTCTTCGAACCGCTCGGCGATTTCGCTCAAGGCCGATGGATTGTTGTCTTCAATAAACGACCGAACCCGCTCGTCGCGCAAGTAGGCATCGAATAGCTGATCGAAGTGATGATCCTCCACCACCCGCGACGTGGCGGCAAAGGCGAACAGATAGTCCACGGTGGCCGCGATCTCGAAGGCCCCCTTGTAGCCGTGCCGCATGATGCCGTCGATCCACTTGGGGTTGGCGGCCCGCGCACGGACGACCCGCCCGATCTCGTCATGCAGTGTCCGGATGCGGGGGCTCTCGGGCCGGGAGTGATCGTTATGGTAAATCTCCGGCTGCGTTCCGCTGAAGTGGCGAACCGCCGCCGCCATCCCGCCCTCGAACTGGTAGTAATCGTCGCTGTCCAGGACGTCGTGCTCCCGATTGTCCTGGTTCTGGACCACGGCCTCGGTACTGGAAAGGCGCGACGCAAATAGTTCGGGCACGGCTTCGCCTGCCGACCCGCCGCCATAGGCATATCCGCCCCAGGCGACATAGGCTCGCGCGAGGTCCTCGTCGGTTTCCCACAACCGCTCGTCGATCAATGCCTGAAGACCGGCGCCATAAGCACCCGGCTTGGACCCGAATACCCGATGACCGGCGTGCCGGCGGGCCGAACCTTCATCGCGGCCGGCGGCGACCAGGGCTTCGGCGTCCGATCGCACCTGACCGGCAATCGGATTGAGATGATCCGGTTCATCCAGATCGGCGACTGCCCGCGCGGCCGAGTCGAGCAACTCAAGCTGGGTCGGAAAAGCATCGCGAAAAAACCCGGAGACCCGGAACAGAACGTCCACGCGGGGGCGGTCCAGCACGTCCAACGGCATGATATCGAACCCGGTCATGCGCCGGGTTTGCGGGTCCCAAGCGGGCTGAACGCCCATGAGCGCGAGAGCCTGGGCGATGTCGTCGCCACCCGTCCGCATGTTGGCCGTCCCCCAAGCCGAGATGGCGAGCCGCGCCGGATATTCGCCGTGATCCTGAAAGTACCGGTCGATCAACAGCGAGGCCGACTTCCATCCCAGTGTCCAGGCGGTGGGAGTCGGTACCGCACGCACGTCGACCGAATAGAAATTCCGCCCCGTGGGAAGAACGTCGAGCCGGCCCCGGCTCGGCGCGCCGCTGGGCCCCGGCGGCACGAACCGGCCATCGAGCGCCGTCACAATGCCGGTCAGTTCCGCTTCTCCCGCATCCTCGATAGCGGGCCGGAGCGTTGTCGCAATATGATCGAGAACGGCCCGTGTCCGGTGCCAATCGGGGTCCGCGTCCCGTGATCCCGAAACCAGGCTCAAGGCCAGATGTTCGAGGCGCTCCACCGTGTCGCCACAGGACCGCCAAACGCCGGCCCCGGTCTCCAGCGGCGATGGCCGAGGCCCATTCCAGACCTTGCCAAGCTCACAGTCCAAAGGATTGAAATCGGCCATCCCCAGGTCGGCGGACAAGGCTCGGATCAGGGAGGCATCTTCGCCCTCGCCATTCCCGCGCGGCACCCGGGTCAGGGCAACCAGCAGGTCCGGGACCAGATCGCCGTCGGGCGACCGGCCAAAAACATGCAATCCGCCTCTGATTTGGGTTTCCTTCAATTCGCAGAGATAGTTGTCGATCTTTCCGAGCGCCTCAACGTCATCGTCATCGGGGATCATTCCCGCATCCCGGTCGAGGCGAAGGTCACGGCTGAGATCGAGAATCTCTTTCCGCAGGACGGTAAGCCGCCGACGGTCCATACCCGCCGCTTGATAGTACTCATCGACCAGCGCCTCCAGGTCCCGGAGCGGGCCATAGCTCTCGGCGCGGGTCAGCGGCGGCATCAGGTGATCGACGATCACCGCCTGGGTTCGCCGCTTGGCCTGACTCCCCTCCCCGGGATCGTTGACGATGAACGGATAAACATGGGGCAGCGGGCCGAAAACCGTTTCGGGATAGCATTCCCCGGACAATGCCAGCGCCTTGCCCGGCAACCACTCCATATTGCCGTGCTTGCCGAAGTGGACCGCCGCGCGCGCACCAAATACATGGCGAAGCCAGAAATAAAAGGCGAAGTAGCGGTGCGGCGGCACCAAATCCGGATCATGATAGGAAGCCAGCGGATCAACGTCGTAGCCCCGCGACGGCTGCACCCCGAGCACCACGTTCCCCAACCGATGGACACCAAGAACAAAGCCGCCGTCCTTGAAGAACCGATCGTCCTCGGGCGCGCCCCAACGTTCCCCGACGGACGCTCGGACGCCCGCCGGAAGCCGGTCCCAATGAGACAAGTAGGTCGGAAGATCGAGACCGATCGCACCATCCGCGTTTGGGTCCGCGTTGGTGGGGCCGCTCAACAGGAGGTCGATGATCGCGGCCGGGTCATCCGGAACATGGCCACCCAGGTCATACCCATCGGCAGCGGCACGCGTCAGGAACGCATGTAGGCCCGCCGGCGTATCCAGCCCGACTCCGTTGCCGAGCCGGCCGTCCCGGTTGGGATAGTTGGCGACAATGACGGCTACCCGGCGATCCGTCGCCGGTGTCCGCCGGAGAACGGCCCAGTTCTCCACCAGGTCGGCGACGAAATCGATGCGGTCCGCGACGGGTTCGTGCCGGACAACGGCGCCCTGGACCTGATCCTCCAGCGCTTCGGCGCGCTTGAAGGAGATCGCGCGAGAAAGAACCCGGCCATCCACCTCCGGCAACGCGACATTCATCGACAGATCCCTGGGCGAAAGCCCCTGTGTGTCAACGCGCCAGGAATCCTCGTCCTGGCCCGCTAAAACCACTTGCAATACGGGCGCGTCGGTCCCCGAGAACGGGGTCCCGGAGCCGGGATCGCCGGGCGTGGTCACGGCAAAAGCCGTGGTGTTGAGGATGACGTCCGGATCGCAATCCGCCAAAAACAATGCGACCATCTCGGCACAGGCTTGGTCCTTCAGGCTGCTGACGAAGATCGGCAGAGGATTGATGGACCGTATCCGCAGCGCCTCGATCAATGCATCGATGGGCTTGAGGTCCTCCGCCTGAACCAGCGCCCGATAGAAAATAATCGGCGCCGCCGGCGCATCGTCCCGCCAGTGCGCCCGAAGCGATTTCACATCGGTTATTGGTGATCCCGGCCAATACAGTCCCGCGCGAAGCAGGGGTACGGGTTCGCGCCAATCGGCTTCGTGACCAAGCAAATTATCCGCAAAGTCGAGCAGGGCCAGAAAATTCCCGGCGCCGCCCTGGGCGCAGTATTGCCACAACCGGTGGCAGTCCGCGGCTCCCAACGTGGCATATTCGGTGAGTTCCGGATCGGCGGCATCGTCACCCGGCACCACGGCCAGCTTGACGCCATTGTCCCGGCAGGCCGCGGCAACCTGTTCGATGCCATACGGCCAATACCGCACCCCGCCCATGAGACGGACGATCACCAATTTCGATTGCGCAATCGTTTTTTCCGCATAGAGGTCGACCGACATGTTGTGATCGAGCTGCATGAGGTTGGCGAGACGCAGGCTTGAGCCGCGGCCGCGGCCGGCCGCCTCCCGCTCCCGCCAGGCTTGGGCCAACAGGGCCAATTCGCTGGCCGCGGATGACAGAAACACGACATCGCCCGGCGCCTGATCCAGATCGATCGCCTCGCCGTCCGCGGCAATCTGTCCGGGCTGAGCGACGAGCAGATGCATGGATCAGACCGTACCCAGGGTCTTTGCGGCCGCCTCGAAGTCGGTCCCCTTCAGCCCGATCACGACCAGCTGTCCCGCGCGCGTTTCGTCTTCACGCCATGGCCGGTCAAAATAGTGATCGACCCGCGGACCAACCCCCTGCACCACCAAACGCGCAGACTTGCCGGCCACCGCGCACACACCCTTAATCCGCAGAACGCCGTCGAGGGAGAGGGCCTTCCCGACCCGGGACGCCAGGTATTCGGGATCGGGCGTTTCGGGCGCCGGCAGGACGACGCTGTCGAAATCGTCGTGGTCGTGGTCATCCTCGGAATCATGGTGCGAAGGCCGGCTGTCCAAATCGTCCTCGGCGGCGGCGGCGATACCAAGCACCAACGCCGGATCGAGTCGGCCATGGCTGGCCGGCAACGTCTTCACCGCCGGACGCGCCTCCCGGCGGATTATCTCCAACACTTCGTCGGCATCGTGATCGTCAATCAGGTCCGCTTTGCCGAGGACCACCAAATCAGCGCATTTGAGTTGATCCTCGAACAGCTCCTCCAGCGGGCTTTCATGGTCTACGGCCTCGTCTTCCTCCCGCCGGCGGGCCACCAACTCGGGATCGTCGGCGAACAGTCCCGACCTGACCGCCGGGCCGTCAACGACCGTCACGATTCCATCGACCGTGGTGCGCGACTTGATTTCCGGCCATTGGAACGCCTTGACCAAAGGCTTGGGCAACGCGAGGCCCGAGGTCTCGATGACGATGTGATCGGGCTTGTCGTCCCGGTCCAGGAGCGTTTCAAGGGTTGGAATGAAATCATCCGCCACGGTGCAGCAAAGGCAGCCATTGGTCAGTTCCATGACATCCTCTTCCCGGCAGGTGTCGTCGCCGCATCCCTTGAGGATCTCTCCATCGACCCCGAGATCGCCAAACTCGTTGATGATCAGCGCCAAACGCTTGCCCTTTGCATTTTCCAGCAGATGCCGGATCAGGCTGGTTTTGCCGGCGCCCAGAAATCCGGTGACGACGGTGACGGGAGTGCGTGCTTCCTGGGACATATTCTTCGAGCCTATTTCAGTGCTTGCGGAATGCCCGCCGTCATCAGGATCACATGATCCGAAGCTTGGGCGATACGTTGGTTGAGAATACCGGCGCGGTTCATGAATGCCCGGCCGAGTTCGGTGTCGGGGATTATCCCACCGCCAACCTCGTTGCTTACGGTCACCACTGGAAATGGCGCTGCGCGAAGCGCCGTTTCAAGCTCGGTGGTTGACCGGTCAATGTCGCTCCCGGCGTGCATCAAGTTGGACAACCAAAGGGTCAGGCAATCGAGCAGAACGGGCTGTTGCCGTCCATCGCCCGCCAGCCGGGCCAGGGTGGCTGCAACGTCCAACGGCTCCTCGATCGTCTCCCAACCACCGCCTCGCCGATCGCGGTGCGCGGCGATCTTGCGGCGCATTTCTTCATCGCCGGCCGTCGCGGTTGCCAAATAGATACCGCCGCCCGCGGCTTCGATCAGGCTCTCGGCATACATGCTCTTGCCCGACTTGGCGCCGCCAAGCACCAACGTAGTGCCCTCTAATCCGTTTGAGCCGGGAGTTTCCGGCATGCAGTCCTCCTCCACCCGAGGGGATGGTCCGTGTCCGCCGCGCCGAGGAGGTCTCCTGGCTGGTGCTGTTTGGTCCAAACGCCTTCCCGGCCGATGCCAGTGGCTCATCGGCAAAACGCCGATGGGTGTGGACCAAGCACGTCACAGTTGCGGGGGCAGCGCCGGAATTGCACCGGCTTCCCTGCCCCGGCGGGATTTCGAGACGCTATCACGCGGATTCGGCCGGCGCAAAGAGTTCAGGCGGAGACCAGAACTTCCGGATCTTCGTTGATTCCGATGACTTGCCAGCCATCCGTATCGCCCGTTTCCCGAATCCGCGTGATTGACAGAGGATCCACCTCCAATGTGAGCGAGTCGCCGAGGGTTGCGGGCTTGGCGATGGCCAACGCGGCCCGGATGGGTCCGGCATGGGCCACGAGAATCAAATCGCCGTCGGGGAATCGATTTCCCACATCGGCAATTGCGCCTGCGACCCGTTGCGACATTTCGGCGTAGCTCTCACCGCCTGGCGGCGCGGTACCAACGGGATCGTTCCAGAATTCGAAGCCGTCCTGTCTGGCAAGATCGCTCCAGCGTCGCCCCTCCCACTCGCCAAAATCCTGTTCCATCAAGGCGGGAACCGTTTCCAGCCGTGCCGGGCGGTCCTTGGCCGCCCGGAGCGCCGCCGCGGTCCGCTCGGTCCGGCTCAGCCCGGTGGCGACCCACGTGGCGTCCTCCGGAAGACAGCCGGCGCAGGCCAGGATTGTCTCCTCATTCGATAGATCGCACCCGGGATCGCTCCGGCCGTTGATGCACAGCCGCGCGTCCCCCGTCACGGGCGCATGCCGAATCCACCACCACGTACGACTGACCATCAGAGGGCTGCCGCCGCCAGGACAAAGATGACGGCCTCGGCGGCTTGCTGAGACGCGCCGAGCACGTCGCCGGTCTGCCCGCCCAGCCAGCGGCTTGTCCAGGCAATCAGTCCAATCACCACCGCCAGTGAAATGAGGGCGAGCAAGAGGCCGAACCAAAAACCGAAAGCCACCAAGGCCACCAGGACGCCGAACCCCAATGCCGTCATGGCGTGTCCGAAGCCGGGCCGCCCGGCGGCGACGCTCAGACCGTCTTCTCGGGCATGGGGAACATGATGCATAATCGGCGGCAAGAGGCCGCGTGACAGCGCCGCCGTGCCGATGACCGCCCAGACGGCCGCGCTCAGGGAAGTCTCGGCGATCACCGCCAACGATGCCCACCTTATGCCGATGATGAAGATTAGGCCCAGCACACCATACGTGCCGATTCGGCTGTCTCGCATGATGCGGAGAATGTCCTCCTTGGTGTGACCTCCGCCGAAACCGTCGCAGAGGTCCGCCAACCCGTCCTCGTGCAGGCCGCCGGTCATCAATACCATGGACCCGAGAGCAACCGGCACGGCCACCGCCGTCGGCAAGCCGATCCAGTTTATCAGCGCCAGGACCGCGGCTCCGGCCAGGCCGATGATCAAACCGATGAGCGAGAAAAGCCGGGCCGACCGCGCGATGTCGACCCGATCCCGCGGCGGCAAGGGGATGGGAATGGCGCTCAGGAGACCAGCCGCAACGCGCAAGTCGTCCAGCCATTCCCGGAGCGGCCCCGGCTTGCCTAAATCGTAAGGGGTCTGCTCGTCAGCCGGCATGGAACACCGTGGGTCCAATATGTGGCGTGGGCGATCTCATCCGCCCAGTATATAGTGCCGCCCGATATTTCCCCACCCGACATCAAAACTCCATGACCCCGCCTTTCTCCCGTCCCCGGAATTTCGACGACATCAGATCCCTTCTGACCCGCCTGCCCACCGTGGATTCGACGGCGCGAGCGGCGGCGGCGGCGCGAGAACCCCAATTGACCAAACCACCCGGCTCGCTCGGCCGATTGGAGGACATCGCCTCGTGGCTCAGCGGCTGGCAGAGCCGGCACCCGCCCACGCTCGACCGGCCCGGCGTGCTGGTGTTCGCCGGCAACCATGGGGTGACGGCTCAGGGCGTTTCGGCGTTTCCGAGCGAGGTCACGGTTCAGATGGTGGCGAACTTCGCCGCCGGCGGCGCCGCGATCAATCAACTGTCGGATGTCGCGGGGGCCGATCTTTCGGTTATCGATATGGATCTTGATCGGCCGACCGAAGACTTTTCCCAGCGGCCCGCGATGAGCGAAAGGGAGTGCGTCGACGCCTTCGGCACGGGGATGGAAGCCGTCGACCCCAAGTGGGATGCGGTGGCGCTCGGCGAGATGGGAATCGGGAATACCACGTCGGCGGCCGCCATTGCGCACGCGGTGTGCGGCCGGGCGGCGGTCGATTGGGTGGGCCCCGGAACCGGGGTCGCCGATGCCGCGCTGGCCAGAAAAATCGACGTTGTCGCCGATAGTGTCGAACGGCACCGGGCCGCCATGGCCGACGGGCTCGAGGTTCTGCGCCACGTGGGCGGCCGGGAACTGGCGGCGCTGGCCGGCGCGATACTCGCGGCCCGCTTTCACCGTGTGCCGGTGGTCTTGGATGGGTATGTGACGGCAGCAGCCGCCGCGGCGCTCCACGCCGTCGACTCGACCGTGCTGGACCATTGCCTGACCGGACATGTCTCGGCGGAGCCCGGACACACCCTGCTATTGGATTATCTGGGACAGAAACCACTGGTAAATCTGGGAATGCGTTTGGGCGAGGCCTCAGGCGCCGCCCTCGCCCTCAACGTGCTGAAAGCCGCCGTGGCCTGCCATACCGGCATGGCGACGTTTGCCGAGGCGGGCGTCTCGGAAAAGGATTAGACGGAATGGCGCGCCCGGGAAGACTCGAACTCCCAACCTTCTGATCCGTAGTCAGACGCTCTATCCAATTGAGCTACGGGCGCCATGGACGTCATGCGGCGTCAAGCGCCGCTGACGGGAGCCGGACACTATTGAAATCGGCGCGCCTCTGCAAGTCTCCGACGCGTCCGCCGTTACCTGTCTTGGGCGTCGCCAAACAGGCGTAATCAAGGGGTCCGGTTCGACGCTTGCGGCTGAGTCGGGCATTGAGTAAACTCTTGAAAAATAAGTGGGGGGCGGGTAATTCCTGTATCTAATCTGTTGATTTATCCGTATTTCTGATCACCAACAAGGTACATGGCGCGATGGATTCAAAGATGATTCGGCCGATTATTGTCGGTGCGGCTCTATTTCTCGGGGGATGTTCCTTTGCTTTGGACACCCTCTGGCCATCGCTAACCGGCGAAGACCCCGCCGGAGGGGATCAGCCGGCCCAACAGGCTCAAGCGCCCGCGCAAACGCCAAGCGCGCCGACACCTGAGCCGGCGCCTAAGCCGGCACCCGCGCCACAGGTAACCGCGCAGACCCCGCCCCAATTGGGAACCACGAATTTTGAGGCGCCGGGTGTAACCCCCGGAACGAGCAGCGGCACCTACGTCGGCCAGAAGGTGGCCGAACTGCGGAGCGAGTTGCGACGTCTGCAGACAAACGTCTCACGCAACAATTCGGATCTTCAGCAAATCCGCGCCCGCACGGTCCAGGATTCGAACCGCTACCACGCGGCGATCGGTGCGATCAACGCGCGCCTGCAAGTTGGTACCACGCCCGGCAATCCGATCTTGATCGAACAATTCAACAAGGCCGTCACCGATCTCGACAAGATCAACGATGACATCGCACGGATGAACGGGCTGACGACGCGGGTGACGTCGGACAGCGCGCTCGCCGCCTTCCTGGCCGAGAACACGCGCGCCGCGTTCCGGCTTTCGGGCGCCGTCGACTCCGATCATCAGCAATTGACCATTCTTGAGGACGAAGTGAACCGGACCGTCGTGCTGGTCGATCGTCTGTTCAAGGAACTGAGCGAAGATGTTCAGCGCCAGACCGCTTACGTCTCCACCGAGCGGGGTAATCTCAATACTCTATCGGCTTCGATCAAATCGGGCGAAATCTTTGGCGCGAGCCTCGCCAATCGGGCCCTGAACGCGGCTGCGGTACCAAGCCGCCCGCCTGCGGCCGGCAGGTCCATCGCCGGCCGAAAGCCGCTGGTGATTATCCGCTTCGATCGTGAAGACGTCGCCTACGAACAGGCGCTCTACAACGCAGTCAGCCGCGTTTTGGAACGTCGCCCCAACGCAACATTTGAATTGGTCGCCGTTGCGCCGGCGTCCGGCGGCGAGGCGCGGCAGGCGCTGAATTCCAACCGAGCCCGCCGCAGCGCCGAGAATGTCCTCAGGTCGTTGCAAGGTATGGGCCTTCCCACCCAACGGGTCGAGATTTCGGCTCAGACCTCGGCGCAGGCGACCACCAACGAAGTCCACCTTTACCTCAACTAGCGGCCTGAATGTGACAGCGCAACGCCGGGACGAGAGGTCGCGGCGCGCAATGGCTATGGCCGCTTTTTGCCGATGAGCCCGACCCGACAGGACACCCTCCCCGCCTCGGGCTTCGCCTACCTCGCGGCGCTGACCATCATTTGGGGTACATCATGGCCGATCCTCAAGATCGCGCTGAGCGAAATTCCGCCGTGGACTTTTCGTGGACTGATCGCCCCGACCGCAGCCATCTTCCTGTTCGGCCTCGGATATCTCATGAAGGAAGAGTTGACCCGTCCACGCGGGCAGTGGGGTCCGCTGCTGCTCGCCTCGGCGCTCAATATCACGGGCTGGCATATCTTCAGCGCCTTTGGCCTGTTGCTGGTCAATTCCGGCCACGCGTCGATCCTCGCCTACACGATGCCATTGTGGGCGGTTCTGATCGGAATATTGTTCACGGCTGAACGGCCGAGCCTTCAGCGCTATGTCGGCCTGGCCTTCGGCATCGCCGGAATCGCGGTTCTGCTGGCCGGCGATCTCGGTGTCTTCGCCTCATCCCCCCTCGGCACCCTATTGATGCTCGGGTCCGCCCTTTCCTGGGGCGCCGGGACGGTGGTCCAGAAGCAGGTGAACTGGCAGCTCCCGCCGGTTTCCCTCGCCGGCTGGCAACTGCTGATCGGCGGCCTTCCAATGACCATCATCGCCCTGGTCATCGAGTCACCCCATTGGGAGCCGGTCTCGACGACCGCCGTCTGGACGATGATCTATATTCTCATCGTACCGATCGTTTTCTGCTGGTTCGTCTGGTTCAAAATCGTCGCCTCTGCCCCGGTCACGGTTTCCAGCGTTTCGACCCTGCTGATCCCGGTCATCGGGGTCGCCAGCGGCAGCGTCGTTCTAGGGGAGGCGGTCGGCTGGCGCGAAGCGGTTGCGCTGATCCTGGTGTGTGTCGCTCTCGGCTGCGTTTTGATGCCGTCCAAGCGATTGTGACCCGGCTGGTCCGGCCCGGCGTACAACATGGGGTCACGATCGCTTGGGCGGCAGCTAAACTGAAATTGCCTGATAGGCCGTGCGTGCTCACGCTCAACCAACGGCCACGTTGTCTATCAGTCGGGTCTTGCCGAGCCACGCCGCCGCGAGTACGCGCAAATTTGCCGACGGGTCACTGGTCTGTTCGAGTGAGGATGCGTCCCGAACGGTGAGATAGTCGACCGAGGTGAAGCCCGCTTCGACCAATTCCGCCGCCGCGCCCCGTGCCGCGTCCATGTGGTCGCCCGTCGACCCCGCCACATCGGCGACATATTTCAGCGCCGCTTGCAGCCGCGGCGCAACGGTCCGCTCCTCTTCGGAGAGGTAGGCGTTCCGGGATGACAGCGCGAGACCATCCGGCTCGCGAATGATGGGACAGCCAACGATGTCGACGGGCAAATCGAGGTCCGCGCTCATTCGCCGGATCACGCACAGTTGTTGATAGTCCTTTTCGCCGAAGTACGCCCGGTGCGGCATCGACTGAATGAGGAGCTTGGAGACCACCGTCGCAACTCCGGTGAAAAATCCGGGCCGAAACTCGCCTTCCAGGACATCGCCGAGGCCGGGGACCGAGACGCTCGTCGCGCTGCCTTCCGGGTACATTTCATCGATGCCCGGCGCGAACAGGAGGTTGGCCCCCCGGTCTCGCAGCGCTTCCGCATCCGCTTCCTCGTCCCGCGGATAAACCGCGAAGTCCTCGTTGGGCCCAAATTGCTTGGGATTGACGAATAGGGTGACGCAGGTGCGGTCCGTTTCCGTGGTTGCCCGCTCCACCAGGGAAAAATGACCGGCGTGCAAGGCCCCCATGGTCGGAACCAATCCGACGGAAAAGCCGGAGCTCCGCCAATCCGAGACCTCCCGACGGAGTTCCTGAACCGTCCTGACGATCCGCATTGAGAGGGGTTCCAGCGCCTATTTTTTGCCGTAGGTATGCTCGTCGGCCGGGAACGAGCGGGCTTTGACCTCGGCCGCATAGTCAGCGGCGGCTTGACCGATCACGTCCCCCACCTCGGCAAAGCGCTTCACGAACTTGGGGGTGAAATCGTTGAACATGCCAACCGCATCCTCGGTGACCAGCACCTGGCCGTCGCATGTGGCAGAGGCGCCAATTCCGATCGTGACCGTCGGGATGGATTCGGTGATGGTCCTGCCGAGATGCTCGATGACACCTTCGATGACGATGGAAAACGCGCCGGCCTCTGAAATTGCTTTGGCATCGGCCACGATCTTGTTGGCCGTTTCTTCATCCCGGCCTTGCGATCTAAATCCACCGGCGGCGTGAACCGATTGAGGCATCAAGCCAACGTGTCCCATGACGGGAATGCCCCGTTCAACGAGAAACTTAACTGTCGGCGCCATTTCGGCGCCGCCTTCGATCTTGATGCCGGCGCAGCCGGTTTCGGCCATCACCCGGGTGCAATTCCGGAACGCCGCCGGTGGAGATTCCTCGTAAGTGCCGAACGGCATATCGACGATGACGCAGGCACGCTTGCTGCCGCGGACCACCGCCGCGCCGTGGGCAACCGCCATATCAAGGGTAACCGCCAACGTGCTGTCCATGCCATAGAGCGCCATGCCCATGGAATCCCCGACCAGCAGCAGATCCACGTGAGGATCCAGCAGTTTGGCCATGGGCGTCGAATATGCGGTCAGGCAGACGATCGGTTCACCGCCCTTGCGGGAAATGATATCGGGGATGGTGACCCGCCGATTGGTGCCGTTGGACGTGCTCACCCTTGTCCTCCAGAGTTTTTGCACTGCAAAGAAATGGTTTAATACCACACCGGGCGGGCCGCGTCACGGTCTAGCGATTGCCCTGCGCTTCCGGGGCTGTGCGCATTGCGAATCCGGTGCTCTCGGGTATTATCCGGCGGGCGGGAACCTGGGTATTATCCGGCGGGAGGGAATCCGGGTATTTTCCTGCGGGAGGGAATTTGAAAATGCGGCGATTGACGGGCGCCGGCCGGCGCAAACTGGTGCTGTTCGGAATTGGCCTGGTTTTGGCGGGCTGCGTCCCCACGCCACCGCCTGAAGCCGGAACCGCGCCGCAGATCGCCGTCGAAACCGCGCCACAGACCGCCGCCGAACCCGCGCCACAGACCGCCGCGGAACCCGCGCCACAGACCGCCACAGAGGCGCACGCCGCGCCCGAAACTGCGACGCCCTCTCCGGTTCCCCCGGCCGTCGCGGCGGCGGAACCCGTCCCGCGTCCCGCCGTCCGGGCGGCCAAGCACATGGTGGCGGCGGCAAATCCGTTGGCGGCCCAGGCCGGTCTCGAGATATTGCGGGCGGGAGGCTCGGCAGTCGATGCGGCCGTCGCCGTTCAGATGGTGCTCAATGTGGTGGAGCCACAATCTTCCGGCATTGGCGGTGGCGGTTTTCTGGTTCACTACTCGGCCAAGTCTCTATCCATCGAGACCTATGACGGTCGGGAAACGGCCCCGGCGGCGGCAACCCCCGACATGTTTCTCAATTCCGACGGCAGCCGGCGCAATTTTCATGACGCGGTTCCCGGCGGTCTGTCAGTCGGCGTCCCGGGACTGCTCCGGATGCTTGAAGCCGCGCACAAGGATCACGGCAAGCTTCCGTGGCGGCGGCTATTCGATTCGGCCATCGAACTGGCTGACGAGGGATTTGAGATATCGCCCCGTTTGCATGGCTTGGTGTCCCGCGATCGACATCTGAAGAAATTCGACACCACAAGAAGTTACTTCTTTGACGCCGCCGGAGAAGCGAAATCCGTCGGCACCCGCCTGATTAATCAGCCCTTGGCGTCGACGTTCAAGGTGGTCGCGGACTTTGGACCGGACGCGTTCTACATCGGCCCCATCGCCGAAGACATCGTCGCCGCGGCAAGGGGTGCCTCGCCCAATCCCGGGAGAATCACCGCAGACGATCTTCAAACCTACCGGGCCAAGAAGCGCGAGCCGGTCTGCTCCCTCTATCGTCAATGGGTGGTTTGCGGCGCGGCGCCCCCGGCATCAGGCGGTGTGACGACCCTGCAGATACTAGGCACCTTGCAGGGATTCGACCTGGCCGCCATGAAGCCGGGATCAGCCGAGGCCGTCCATCTCATCGCCGAGGCGAGCCGGCTGGCCTTCGCCGACCGGGGACAATACCTCGCCGATCCAGACGCGGTGCGCGTTCCGGTCGGACGGATGATCGACCCCGGCTATTTGGCAATGCGCGCCAAGTTGATCAGCCGCGCAACGGCGATGGAAAATGCCGAACCCGGCAGTTTCGCCGGTCAGGCGGCGCGGCGCTATGCGCCGTCACCCGACGAACAGGGCCTGTCCACGACGCATTTCAGCATCGTGGACGGTGACGGCAATGCGGTGTCGCTGACATCTTCGATCAAGGGAACGTTCGGATCGCGGTTGATGGTCCGGGGCTTCCTGCTCAACAGCCAGCTCACGGATTTCAGTTTTAGCCCGGCCCGCAATGGCCGTCCAATTGCCAACGCGGCCGCCGCGAACAAGCGGCCGAGGTCGTCCATGAGCCCGACGCTGGTGCTCAATGCCGGCGGTAAACCTGTCCTGGCGGTCGGGACCCCCGGGGGCGGCAGTATTATCGGATATGTCGCCAAGACCATCATCGGGGTGCTGGACTGGAAACTGGATGCCCAGGCGGCAATCGATGCCCCCCACTACGTCAATCGAAATGGCCCGACCGACCTGGAGGCGGATACGCCGGTGGCGGCCCTTCAACCCGTTCTGGAAGGATTGGGGCACAAAGTCCGGGTCCGCAACATGGTGAGCGGGCTTCACGCCATTCAGATCACCGAAAACGGCCTCCTTGGGGCCGCGGACCCCCGCGGCGAAGGTGTCGCGGTCGGCGACTGATCAACAATGGGCGCCGAGGCAAAGGCGCTTCCACCCGGCGTACCGGTAACGGTGAGGCGAGTTGACGGCAAGCCTTCCGGGGCCGCTTCGTTTAACCCCTGCGCTGATCGCCCGCCGGCCATGAAGCGGGAAACTGCTTTAGCGGCTCCCGACGAGGCTCTTTTCTTCCCCTTCTACTTCCTCGATCCGCGCCGGAAGTTCCAACAAGAATGTCGTGCCTTCTTCGGTAGTGCTCTCCAACGTCACATCACCCCCGTGCGCGCGCATGATATCGCGCACGATCACCAGCCCGAGACCGGTCCCGTCCTTCTTGGTCGAACCGGCGAAAGGCGCGAACAGGTTCTCCCGTGCCTGTTGCGGGATACCCGGACCATCGTCCGTGAAACTCAGGCAGATAAAGCCAAACCGGGACTCGGCTCGGACGACGACCGATTTGGCGCCCGCCTGAAATGCGTTGCGGCCGACGTTGGTGAGAGCCCGGAAAATCTGGTCACGGTCGGCATCCACCTGAATTTCCGGTGAAACCTCATTACGCCAGACAATGCCGTCCACACCAAGATCGGAGTTGCGGATCCCCGCACCTACCTCCTCCACCAAATCGGCGAGGACGAATCGGGTGGTCTCCATCTTGGGCGCGCCCTCGCGCGCAAAGTTCAAAGTCTGGGAGCAAAGTTCCACCGCCCGGTCGATGGCCTCAAACAGGCGCGGCACCAAGCGGCGGACCTCCGGATCATCGCTGTCGGCCAACCGGTCGGACACCAGCACCGCGGTGGCAAGGGAGTTTCGAAGATCGTGGTTAATCTTAGCCACGGCCGAGCCCAAGGCCGCCAAGCGCCGGCGCTGCCGGAGCGCTTGCCGCACCTCCTGCTGCATCACGCCGAGCTCCCGTTGAGCAACGCCGATTTCATCCACCCGGCCGCCGGGCGGCAGGCTTGCTTCCGCGTTTTCCGGATCGGCCCGGAATTTCATCATGCTCTCGGTGATGCGTTCCATGGGCCGCACCATCAGCCAGCGGAGGGCCAGAAATACCAGAGAGGCGGTGATCGCGGAGATGATCAGGGACAAGGCCAGAATGCGGACCGAAAAATCATACATGGCCTGACGCATCGGCGCTTCGTCCATGAGAATTTCGACGACTGTCCCCAGGTCCTGAGGGGACGGCCCGATGACCCGCAGCACCCGGTTTTCCGTCTGTACCAACGTCACCAGGGCGTCCGCAAGCCAGCCGAAAAATACCGGATCCCGTAAGTCATATGTCGCGTCGATGGACGGCAAGTCCGGTGCGCCGAGCGCAAACATATGCCGCTTCGGCGTGCGCAACACCACGTGATAGGTCTCGGATCGTTCCAGCAGGCGTTGCTGGAGGTCCGGACTGACCGCGTGGTTGGGCATGGCCTCCAGGGCCAGGGTCGCCAGGTGAGCGGCCGCAATGCGCTCAACGAGGAAACTCTGCCGAAATCGCGCAACCGATGGCGCGTAGATCAGCACCTCGCTGATCATCACGAAGAAGATCGTCAGAACCAGCAGCCGCGCCGACAGCGAATGCGTGAACGGTGCCGGAGTTCTTTGCTGTCCCGCCATGGCGGCCCAATGTACCACATTTGGCCGCTGGTGGGATGGGTTCCACGCCATGAAAAAATGGTCTGCCGTCAGCCGAATTTCGTGAGAAATCTTACGATTTTTCGGGTCCGGTCGCCGAACAGGGTGGGCGTGAAGTACTGGCCGGCCGCCCGTTTGCCCGCTTCGCCGAGGGTTGGATAGGGCGCCACCATGTTGGCGATGGCACCGATCTTCATCTTTTTCTGGATCGCCAGGGTCCACACCTGGATCAACTCCCCCGCGTGCGCGCCAACGATGCCCGCCCCCAAGACCCGGCCCTTGGGCCCGATGACGATTTTGACCAATCCTTCGGTCGCACGCTCGGCGATCGCCCGGTCGTTTTCGGCAAACGGCCAGGAGGTCACGCGGACTTGATCCCCGTGTATTTCCCGCGCCGCCGCTTCCGTAAGACCCACCTGGGCCAGTTCCGGCGAGGTATAGGTCACCTTAGGGATCGCGGACATGTCCTGTTTGGCGGGGATTCGAAACAGCGCGTTCTTGATGACGATGCCTGCGTGATAAGAGGCGACGTGGGTGAATTGCAGACCGCCCGCAACGTCACCGATTGCGAACACCTTCTTGTTGGTTGTCCGCATCCGGGCATCCACCTTGATGCCGGACCTGTCATACTCGATCCCGGCTGCCTCCAAATCGAGGCCGTCCAGGTGGGGTTGCCGGCCGGCGGCTATGAGAAGATGAGAGCCCGTTATACGGGACCGCGGCGCCTCTTCGACATCCACCTCGATGCCGTCTCCTTCCTTGGCCGCGCCGGCCACACGAACGCCCTCAAGGAGTTCGACGCCTTCGGATTTCAGACGCTGACGGACCACTTCGACCAGTTCCGGATCGTCATTGGGCAGCATGTCGGCCATTTCCAGGACGGTGACCTTGGCGCCGAGCTGCCGGTGGGCCTGGGCCATTTCGATTCCAATGGGTCCCGCACCGACGATGACCAAGTGATCCGGAACAGCGTCAAGGCCGAATATGGTTTCGTTGGTGTGGAAAGGTGTCCGATCCAACCCGGGGATCGGCGGCACCATGGGTCCGGAACCGGTCGCGATAACGAAGCGCCTTGCGTGAATTCTCCGATCGCCCGCCGTCACCTCCCGGGGGCCGGTGAACCTGCCCTCGGCCTGGATGACGTTGACCCCGAAGCCCTCATACCGCTCCACCGAGTCGTTGGGCGCGATGGCATCAATGGCGTGACGGACGTGATCGTAGACGCCGGCGCCGTCGATTTCAGCGGCCGCCCGGCCGACGCCGAAGGGTTGTCCGCCCCGCACCGCCGCGGCCGCATGGCCCGCCGCCAACAGTGCTTTCGACGGCACACAACCGTAGTTGAGGCAATCACCGCCCATCTTGTCCCGCTCGAGCAAAACCGTCGGGAGACCCAGGTTGGCGGCCACATAGGCGACGGTCAGGCCGCCGGAGCCGGCGCCAATGACGCAGATATCGGTGTTGATGACGTCGGTCATGGGGTGCTCCTGAAACGAAGTGATGGATCGCGCCTAGCCGGCAACCCGCCCCCGGGCCTTGAAGCGCTTGTAAATGACCGGCACCAGCGACAACGCCGCCAGACCAATCAGGGGTCCGAGGACTTCGGGCGCGAATATAATCGACAGGTCCGGCACTTGACCGGCATCTATCAAGTGTCCGATCCCGTTGCCGAGGCTGGCGTAGACGAACGTACCCGGCATGATGCCGATGAACGTGCTTATGACGTAGGTGCGGGTGGAAACGCCCAGGAACGCCGGGACCAGATTGACCAGCCAAAACGGAAAAAGCGGTACCAGCCGAAGCACCAGCATGTAGCTGACGGCATTGGCCCGGAAACCATCTTCCATACGGCGAATGGCGGGGCCCGCTTTCTCGTAAAAAAAATCGGCAAACGCATATCGTGCGGCAAGAAAAATCACCGTGGCGCCCAGGGTCGCGGCGACGACCACGAAAATTCCGCCTTCCAGGGTCCCGAACATGAACCCGCCCAAAATCGTCAACCAAATGGCGCCGGGCAGGCTGATGGCGATGGCACCGGCATAGGCCGCAATAAAGACCACGGCGCTGAGGATATGGTTGTCTTGCGCCCATGACAGAAGTGACTCGCGGTTTTCCTTCAGCATTTCGAACGAGAAGAAGTGGTGGAGGTCGTAAAAGAATGCCGCGCCGAGCCCGATCACAAGCAAGACAATCGGCGCCAACCGCTTGATCGGCAGGCCGTTTTGCTTGGCATTAATTTCCTGGTTTTCGTCGTTCATAACCGGTGCCGATCCTTACACCTCAAGTGCCCTTCGTCCCTTGTGACAAATGTCACAAGCCGAAGCTGGTTGCACTCCGGTAGATATGGCCGCCGAGGCCTCTATTCCAGTCACCATTCCGTGACCCGGCGCCTCCCGGCATCGTTGACTTGGCGGGGCCGAAAACGTATACACCGGGCCTTGCAAATTCAGGCCGTTTTGGAGCAGACAGTGAAACGGACATTCCAGCCCAGTAATCTCGTGCGCAAGCGCCGGCATGGCTTTCGCTCGCGCATGGCAACCGTTGGCGGCCGGCGGATTCTGGCGGCGCGGCGCGCCAAGGGCCGCAAGAAACTCTCCGCCTAGACGGATAAGGTACATCCCGTGGGTACGCCCCTCGTGCGTTTAAGGAACCGCGGGGATTTTCTTCGTGCGGCCCGGGAGGGCAAGAAATGGGTGACCCCCGGTTTGATCCTTCAGTGCCGGATTCACGAGGAGGCCGAGACTAGCGTTTTGGCGGAACGGCGCCTTGGATTTACGGTCAGCCGGAAAGTCGGCAACGCGGTGGCCCGAAACCGCGCCCGCCGGCGACTCAAGGCCGCCGCAGACGAGGTGATGCCGGGTCGAGTTGCACGGCATCGTGACTATGTGATTATCGGGCGGAATGCGACACTTGACCGCCGTTTCCCGGATTTGGTCGGGGACTTGGAAACGGCACTTGAAAAAATCGGCGCGATGGCCGATGAGAGGGAGACAGAACTGCCGGATCGGGATACCAATCGGCAGGCCGGCTAGGGACCAGCATGAAACCCATCCGCACAGTCTTGAAGCTCCTGATCCGGGGCTATCAGTTTTTCGTATCGCCGGTCCTCGGCGCCAACTGCCGGTACGCGCCGTCCTGTTCACAGTACGCCATTGACGCCATTGAATCACATGGCGTGGTTCGCGGCTCATGGCTGGCCGTCAAGCGCATTGGCCGCTGCCACCCGTGGGGCGGCTCAGGATACGATCCGGTGCCCTCGGGGCAGGATCACGACCACACCGCCGAGGCGCGCCCGCAATGATGGACCAGAAAAATCTTCTCCTGGCGATCGTCCTTTCGGTCGGAATCATGCTGGGCTTTCAGTGGTACGTCAGCGAGTTCGGCCCGCCGCCGGAGCCCCGGCAGGAGCAGGCACAAAACACCGTCGACCCGGCAGCGCCGCCGGTAACCGCCGAAGATGCGGCGCCCGGCACCGTTCCAACCGGGCCGGACGCAGTGTCCGTCCCGGGCGGCACGCCGGGCCAAGCCGTGAAGGAAGCCGCGCAACGGGCGATAAGCTCAGTTCCGCGGATTACCATCCAGTCAGACCGGGTGACCGGAACTATTTCGCTGCGGGGCGCATTATTCGACGACCTGACGCTCCTCGACTATCGGGAGACCACGAATCCGACGAGCGCCAATATCAAGCTGTTGCTGCCATTCGGCACGCGTGACGCCTATTACGCAGATTTCGGCTGGGTTGCAAATGGCGTCGATGTGCCCAATGAGCGGACATTGTGGACGGCGGATCGGCAAAAACTTACCCCCGGCAATCCCGTTACCCTGCGCTGGACAAACGATGCCGGCATCGAGTTCAGCCTGCGATTGACGCTGGATGAGAATTACATGTTCTCGGTTACACAGCGGGTCATAAATTCGAGCGACCAGCATGTCACCGTGTTTCCGTTTGGCCGGATCAGACGGACCGGCACTCCCGATATCACTGATTTTTACATCCTTCACGAGGGCATTCTCGGCGTCTTCAATGGCGTCCTGGAAGAGCACGACTACGACGACCTCCAGGATGCGGCTCAGGAGCAGCGCACCGACCGCCAAATCATCAAGACGAGTACGACCGGCGGATGGGTGGGGATCACCGACAAGTACTGGCTGACGGCGCTGATTCCCGATCAGGATACCTCGGCCACCGCCCGCATGTTCGAAAACCCGAACCAGCAGGGCGACAATTATCAAGTCGATTTCCTGGATGCCGCCTCGAAACTTGCGCCCGGCGCCAGTGCCGAGACCACCAGCCGTCTATTCGCCGGCGCCAAGGAGGCCCGGCTGATGCTCAAATACCGGGATGATCTCGGTATCGAGCGGTTCGACCTGGCCATTGACTGGGGCTGGTTTGAGCTGCTGACCAAGCCGATCTTCTTCACCCTGGTGTTTTTCACCGATCATATTGTCGACAACATGGGCGTCGCGATCCTGCTGCTGACGGTGCTGATCAAGCTCGCCTTCTTCCCCCTCGCCAACAAGTCCTACAAGGCGATGAGCAAGATGAAGGCCCTGCAGCCGGAAATGATGAAACTCCGGGAACGGTTCGGCGACGACAAGATGCGCATGAACCAGGAGGTGATGGCGCTGTATAAGCGGGAGAAAGCCAATCCGGCCTCCGGCTGCTTGCCGATCCTACCGCAAATTCCGGTGTTCTTTGCGCTCTACAAGGTGTTGTTCGTCACCATTGAAATGCGGCACGCGCCGTTCTTCCTGTGGATCGACGACCTCTCGGACATGGATCGCCTGACCTTCGTCAATGCCTTCGGCCTGATCGACTGGACGCCGCCGGAATGGGCGATCATCGGCATCTGGCCGATCCTTATGGGCCTCACCATGTACGCCCAACAGAAGTTGAACCCGCCGCCCACGGATCCGACCCAGCAGAAGATCTTCATGTTCCTGCCGTTCATCTTCACCATCATGCTGGCACGGTTCCCGTCGGGTCTGGTGATCTACTGGGCCTGGAACAACCTTTTGTCGGTCCTGCAGCAGTACGTGATTATGCGGCGCATGGGCGTGCCCATCGGCGGCGGTCAGGTCAAACCCGCTCCCGCCGCGGCTTCGGCGGGCGCCGCGGCTGCGAACGAGGGCTCCGATGAAGCCGCCGATGAAGGTGGCGAGGAGGCGGCCAAACCTTCCCGCAAGTCCAAGAAAAAGAAGAAGAACGGGTAAGGCGGGTTTTTCGGGCACTCGATTATGACCGCCCCCCTCACCCCCGAGGATGAAACGGCCGCTCTGCTGGAAGCCGGACGGCTGCTGTTTGCCCGGGACTGCCGGTTCATCATCGGCGCGGCCGGTCTGGCCCAGGTGCCCGGCGACGCGCTCCCCGAGGTCGCGTTCGCCGGCCGCTCGAATGTGGGAAAGTCCAGCCTCGTCAATGCACTGACGGGCAGAAAGACCCTCGCCAAGGCCTCCAACACGCCGGGCCGGACCCGACAGCTGAATTTTTTCAATCTTGGCGGCCGGCTGTGCCTTGCCGATCTGCCGGGTTACGGATATGCCCGGGCCTCGAAATCCGAGATCAGGATTTGGACCGAACTCACCCGATCCTACCTCAAGGGCCGGGCCAGCCTGCGCCGCGCCTGCCTGTTGATCGACGCCCGTCACGGCATCAAGGACAGTGACCGGGACGCCATGAAGCTAATGGACGATGCGGCGGTCGTCTATCAGGTCGTGCTCACCAAGTGCGACAAGATCAAGGCGGGCGCGCTCACCCATATGGAGGAAAAGACCGCGGCCGAGATCTCCACGCGCGTCGCCGCCCATCCCGAGATAATCGCAACCAGCGCCCGGTCCGGCCAGGGAATCCCGGATTTACGGGCCGCGCTGGCGGCGCTGGCGGCATCGCCCGAGTTCGGTTAAAGTCCCGGCCCTCGGAGAGACCCAAGATGAACGACCACACCAAAACGCCGCCTCAAGGGGCGGACGGCGACGGCGGAGCAGCGTGGCGCAATCAGGCCCACACGCTGGCTGAAGCGCTGCCCTATATGCAGCGGCATGAAGGGCATACCTTCGTCATCAAGTATGGCGGCCATGCCATGGGTGATGACGATCTTGCCAAGTTGTTTGCCGAGGATGTCGTGCTGCTCAAACATGTCGGCATCAATCCGATTGTCGTGCACGGCGGCGGGCCGCAGATTGCCGAAATGCTGGAGCGGTTGAAAATTCAGTCGTCCTTCGTCGACGGCCTGCGGGTCACCGATGCCGCCACGGTGGAAGTGGTTGAAATGGTCCTCGCCGGGACGATCAACAAACAGATCGCCGCCTCCATCAACGGCGCCGGCGGATTTGCCGTGGGCTTGTCCGGAAAGGACGGCAATCTCATACGAGCCGCCAAGCTGCGGCGCACCCGGCGCGATCCCGACTCGAATATCGAAAAAATTCTCGATCTTGGTTTCGTCGGCGAACCCCGGCAAATCTCCACCCATGTCCTCGAAGTGTTTGAGCAGTCGGATATGATTCCGGTCATCGCCCCCATCGGCGGCGGCGAAAAGGGCGAGACCTTCAACATCAACGCCGACACAGCCGCCGGCGCCATCGCCGACGCCATGTCGGCCCGGCGGCTGTTGCTCCTGACCGACGTTGCCGGCGTTCTCGACGAAAATGGCGATCTGATCCCCAAACTCACGGCATCGGAAGCGCGCGCGCTGATTGATTCCGGCGTCATCGCGGACGGCATGATCCCCAAAGTGGAGACCTGCCTGCGGGCGGTCGACGGCGACGTCGACGCGGCGGTAATTATCGATGGCCGTGTCCCCCATGCCCTGCTGCTCGAACTGTTTACCGAGCATGGCGCGGGAACGCTGATCGAAGCCGGCTAACCGGACCGTCTATTTGTTCAGGGAAAATCCCCGGGCGCCCTTGAGACAAACGCCACATGCCTGAAAAACAAGAAAAAATCCGGACCGACGGAATACCGCGGGACGCTCGCCTGTTGCGAGAGTGTGACACCTGGGTGTTCGATCTCGACAATACGCTGTACCCGCCGTCGGCCAGCATGTTCGACGAGATCGACCGGCGAATGTGCGCCTATATCGCCGAATATTTAAAGCTTGGTCACGCCGAGGCCTACAAGGTCCAGAAGCGCTACTTCCGGGAACACGGCACCTCGCTAAAGGGGTTGATGGACAATCACGGCATGGACCCGGCTCCCTATCTCGACTACGTCCACGAGGTCAGCGTCGACATGGTTCAGCCCGACCCGGACCTGGACCGCGCCCTTCAGGCTCTGCCTGGCCGAAAGGTGGTATTCACCAACGCATCCGCCCGGCATGCCGAGCGGGTGCTCGGCCGGTTGGGGGTCGATCACCACATGGACGGCGTGTTTGATATCGCCGCCGCCAACTATGTCCCGAAGCCGGAGCCGAGCGTCTATCGGCTGCTGACCGAGACGTACGAGTTCGACCCCGCCAATGCGGTTATGGTCGAGGATGTCGCGCGGAACCTCAAGCCGGCCGCCGAAATGGGTATGGCGACGGTCTGGGTCGTCACCGACCGGCCCTGGGCAAACGCGGAAGCCGAGGATGTCGAACCGGACCACACCGTGACGGATCTTTCGGGCTGGCTGGTCGAGGTATCCGGCGCCTAACCGATTTCACCCGGCCCAATATTGACACCGCCGGTCCCCTGGCCCATTTTCCGGCGCTCAAATTCTTTCGAGGAATAGCCCCGTGCCCGATAGTATCCCTACCGACCAACTGGAAGCCGCCATCGATGCCGCCTGGGACCGGGCGGACGAGATCACCCCCGCGACCACCGGCGAGGTTCGTGACGCCGTCGATGCCGCTCTGGAATTGCTGGACAGCGGCCAGGCCCGGGTCGCCGAAAAGTCTGATGGATCCTGGCAAGTCAATCAGTGGCTGAAAAAGGCCGTCCTCCTGAGCTTCCGTCTGAACGATATGGAGCCCATCGGGGGCGGGCCCGGCGCCAATACCAACTGGTGGGACAAGCTGCCCTCCAAGTTCGAGGGCTGGGGTGAGAACCGGTTTCGCGAAGCCGGCTTCCGGGCAGTTCCATCCTGCGTCGTCCGCCGGTCAGCGTTTATCGCGCCCGGCGTAGTTCTGATGCCCAGCTTCGTCAACCTGGGCGCCTACGTCGACGAAGGCACCATGGTCGATACCTGGGCGACGGTCGGCTCGTGCGCCCAGATCGGCAAGAACTGCCATATTTCCGGCGGCGCCGGCATTGGCGGCGTCCTGGAGCCGCTGCAGGCGGAACCGGTAATCATCGAGGACAACTGTTTCATCGGCGCCCGCTCCGAGGTGGCGGAGGGTGTCATTGTCGAGGAAGGCGCCGTGCTCTCCATGGGCGTCTATATCGGCGCCTCCACCAAGATCGTGAACCGGGATACCGGCGAGGTCATCACCGGCCGGGTCCCCGCCTATTCGGTGGTAGTACCCGGGAGCCTGCCGGGCAGGCCGCTGCCGGACGGGTCGGTGGGTCCCAGCCTTTACTGCGCGGTCATCGTCAAGCAGGTCGACGAAAGCACGCGCGCGAAGACATCCGTCAACGACCTTCTCCGGGATTGATATGACCGTCGATGCGCTCGCACTATCGCAGGCGTTGATCCGATGCAACAGCGTCACCCCCGCCGACGGCGGGGCGTTGGGCGTTCTCGGCGACGCGTTGACCGGGCTGGGATTTGACGTCCGCCGGAAAGTCTTTTCCGCCGACGGCACGCCGGATGTGGACAACCTGTATGCCCGGATCGGCGGCGCCGCACCAAACTTCTGCTTTGCCGGGCACACCGACGTCGTCCCGGTCGGTGATGAGAACGCCTGGTCCGCCGATCCCTTCGGCGCCGAGATCAGGGACGGTGTGCTTTATGGCCGCGGGGCCTCGGATATGAAAGCCGCGATCGCGGCATTCGTTGCCGCCGCATCCCAATATCTGGAGAAAACCGGCGGCGACGTGCCGGGGTCCATCAGCCTGCTGATCACCGGCGACGAGGAAGGTCCGGCGATCAACGGCACCAAGAAGCTCCTGGAATGGATTGCCGACGAGGGCGAGACCCTGGATGTCTGTCTGGTCGGCGAACCCACCAACCCGGACGCCATGGGCGACATGGTCAAGATCGGCCGCCGCGGCAGCCTGACCGCCCGCCTCGAGGTGACCGGCATCCAAGGTCATACGGCCTATCCCCATTTGGCCGACAACCCGATCCATCGCCTGGTCGGCATGCTGGACGCCATCACCGGGACACCCCTCGACGAAGGCACGGATCGTTTCCAGGCCTCGACCCTGCAGGTGGCCTCGGTCGATACGGGAAACTCCGCCGGCAATGTCATCCCGGCCAAGGTCGGCGCGCTGTTCAATGTTCGCTTCAATGACCTTCACACGGGCGCTTCGGTCACCGACTGGCTGCACGAGCGGTTCCGGGAGGCCGGCGCCGTGGACGGCGAGCACTACAAACTCGATGTTCATGTATCCGGCGAAGCATTCCTCACGCCGCCCGGCAAGCTGTCCGACGTGCTCTGCCGGGCGGTCGAGGAGGTGACCGGCCGCACGCCCGAGTTATCGACCTCGGGCGGAACGTCCGATGCCCGCTTCATCAAGGATTACTGTCCCGTCGCCGAGTTCGGCCTCGTGGGCAAGACCATGCATAAGGTGGACGAACAGATGCCGGTGAGCGATGTGGAAAGCCTGACCCGGATCTACGTCGCGACCCTGGACGGTTTCTTCTCCCAGCCATGATGGCAACACGCCGATGATCCCGGTCCCCGAAGTCGCCAATGGCCTCTACGGCGCCTGGCGGCTCGCGTGGCTGGATGCATCGGGCATGCAGTATTTCAATCGGACCGTCGAAGGCTTCTGGCGGTCCTTTTTTGCCGCCGTCCTCATCGCGCCGCTGCTGGCCGTCCTTCTCGGCTTGAGATTTGCCGGCGGCGGGATCGAGGCGCCATTGTGGCGCTTCGCCTCCATCGAGCTCATCTCCTACGTCGTTCTGTGGGTCGCCTTTCCGGTGATCATGCTGGGCGTTACCCAGGCGATGGACCGGACCGCCAACTACATCCCCTACATCGTCGCCTATAACTGGGCGTCGGTGTGGCAGAACGTCTTGTTTGTGCCATTCGCCATCATGGTCGAACTCGAGCTTTTCGGCGGCATGTTGCGTGACGGGCTGCTGGTTGCGTTGATGATTATCGTGCTCGCCTACACCTTCGTCGTGACCCGGACCGCCCTGCAGGTCGGCGCCGGCGGCGCCGTTATTCTCGTGGTGATCGACCTGGTGATCAGCGTGTTCATCAACGGATTTTCGGAATCTCTGATCCGCGTCGGCTGAACTTACGGCGCAGCCTACTCGGGAACTGGCAGAACGTTCCAGTTGAGGGTGCATTCGAGGCCGGCATCGACGAAGATGTTGCCGACCGGGCAGGCATCCTCCGAGAGCTTCTTCAGCTGCTCGATCTTGGCTTCCGGCCCTTCGACCTCGATGTCGATGTTCATCTCGGCGCCGATGAACCGCATGACCTTGGCATCGCCTTCAACCGCCGCCACACGATCGGTCACCGTAGATGCCTCGACGTTGATGGCACCGGTCTTGAGACGCATGGCCTCGGCGATTTTGTGGATTTGAACCGTCTGGCAGGTAGCCAGCGACGTGGTGAAGTGCATCAGCGGCGATGCCGCGGTGTCCGTACCGCCCCGCTCCGCCGGCTCATCGGTAACGATCATATGAGGGCTGGGCGTCGAAACCTCGCACCGAACGCCTTCCGGACTGTTCGACTGCACGGTCCGCACCTGACGGCCAACGATCTCTTTTTGCGTAACAACGGCCATATTCCCTACTCCGCAATTGATTGTGAGCTATTTCGCCCCGAATACGGGCCGTATCTTGGCGCGCCGGTCAGGACGGATCAACACCGGACCACGGAGTGCGTGACGCGAATGCCGGAAACTGCCCTAGACACCCTGGATAAATTCCGCCGTTTGTTCCGGCATCGACAGTTGCAGGTGATGGTGGGTGGGCAGTTCCAGGGTCTGCCAATCGCTCTGCGTTCGGGTCCAATGGGCGAATTGCGGGAATACGGAGGGCGAATATCCCGTCGACAGCACATAGACCTTCTCGGCGATATTCAGATGGTTACCCGCCAGCGGCAGCGGGTCGGCAAAAGTCTTGAGCGGCTGCATGCACGTATTGGTCAAAAGCCACTCTCGGTCCTCGTCGCTCAGACTTGGGTGCAGGTTGCCTTCGAAGCGGGGCACGAGCCAGCCGTCGCCGTGTTCCCGAGCCCCCTGCAGTGTCATCTCGGTGCGTTCAGGTCCGGTAAGGTCATTCAACGATTGGCCATCCGCCGGCAAAAACGCATCCAGGTAGACCAGCCGGCTGATCTTTTCCCACTCCCGGTCGGCGACGCCGGTAACGACCATGCCGCCGTAGCTATGGCCAACCAGTACGAACTCGTGCAGGCGCTCGTACCGGATGACATTGCGCACATCATCTATATGGGTCTGAAGATTGACCTCGGGCGTCGCAAGGTGCACCCGCTCGCCGAGGCCGGTATAGGTCGGTGTGAACACCTCGTGGCCGCAGCCGCGAAGAATGGCGGCCACCCGGGTCCAGCCCCAGCCGCCGCCCCAGGCACCATGGCAAAGCAAATATTGGGTCATCGGACCTCCTCCCGGTTGAACCACAGATTGGCCGGCGAGATCAATGTCTCGGTCATGGATGTCTCCTAGAGCAGCTTCCGTCGGCCGATAATGCTGCATGGCATGCCCATGTTGCCAATGCTTATACCATTGCCGGCTGTCGCCACGCATTCCGGCATTCACAATGTTGTGGGGCGGGAACGGCGCTAACCGGGTATGCGCGGCGCCTCCGTCAGGAGGGACCAGGCAAGGTCCCTGGCTTCATTCTCGGTCTCGGCAATCCGGTCTTCCGGAATCCGATCGAGGACGTCGAACGCGAAGAGAGGTCCGCGGATGCGGTCGTTGAGGCCGCAGACGACGATCTCCGTGCGGGTCTGCTTCGCGCGGTCGATGACCTGGGCCAGCAGGTGAGCGGCACTGTCGTCGACGTGGGTGGCGCGGGAAAGGTCGAAGATCACGACGTCGTGGTCGCGGATGTCGGCGGCAATCAACGCGATCAGCTTGCGTGAGGACGACACCGTGAAAGAGCCGCGAAACGCCACCAGCCCTATTCGCGCGGCGAATTCGTCAGGCGCCTCCGCGCTGAAGGTTCTGTCGAGAAGCGGCGTCGAAATCACGCTGTCGAGTTCCAGCGACTCCAGCTGCGCGGCGTTCACGGTGTTGGCGGCGATAACCCCGAACATGATCGCGAAGACCGGATCCACGAAGATCGTCACGGCCATGACCAGCAGCATGACCGTGGAATATCTCGGGTCCATCCGGGGAATCTTCCGCAGGAACGAAAACTCGATCATCCGCCAGCCGACGAGCATGACGATCGCGGACAGCGCCGCCAGCGGCAGCGTGGCCACATAGGGGCCGAGACCCAGAATGAGCGCCGCGACGATGACAAGGCAGACGATGCCCGCGACGACGGTCTTGCCGCCGAAGCGGCGCGCCGTCATGGTCGCAATGGTCGCGCCCCCGGGCATAACGCCGGCGATCCCCGCCGCAAGATTTCCCAGGCCGACGCCGAACAGCTCCCGGTTCGGATTGTGCCGGGAGCCGGTGAAGGTATCGGCGATCAGCGACCACATCAGGGTGTAGACGGAACTGATCAGGGCGATCAGCACCGCCGGTCCGACGGCTTTCTGCAGGAAGTCG
>JAJECC010000148.1 GCA_022822205.1 Rhodospirillales bacterium
CGTCCGTCGGCTCCGCCGACGGGGACTCAAAATCTGGTTTGGGCAACCAAGTGAGAGTTCGAGTCTCTCCCCAGGCACCAATTCCCACACCTCGTGAAGCACCAAAATGCGCCGAATTCCCGTACAACTGAGTGTTGTTTGATGAAAAGATGACCAATTGGCGTTACCACAACCGCTGAGCGCCGCGCCCCAACCGGCAAGCATCCAGGACCTTGCCTGGGATTGTTTGTCCATGTGGTTGGCCCACCATTGGTGGTACCACGCTGCGCTGTCCGGCAGCTAGCCCCCGATCAACCGCTCGATGAACGCAAAGTCAACCTCCACCACGTCGTCCTCCTGCCCATGCAGGAACGTCGTGATCGGATGGCACTTGCTCCTTTCGGGCCTCGCCTTGCACGGCATGGCCATCCACTTCTCCTGCGACTTCCCAACATGCCAACGGCGTGTTTCCGCATGCTGGACCAGCTACCCCGGGAGGAGGCTCCTCAAGCAATCGGTCCAGCCGCCGAAGGCGGGCCTGCTTGTGAAGCGAACGTGAAGGGAACGTCCGCCCGCGTTCACACCGGCTTCATGGGGCCTGTGCGAACCTGCCTGCGCGAATCAACTTAAGGAGTACGCAATGAGAACTCTCTTAATGGGCATCGTGGCCGCGCTGTGGCTAGCCGGTTGCGGGAACTCAAGCAACAACCAAGCAACGCCGACCCCGGCGCCACCGCCGCCACCGCCGGAGCCGGACGCGTTCGTTGAGGTGGTCCACGCCTCGCCCAACGCGCCGAACGTGAACATCCGCATCGACGGGGAAGAAGCATTCAGCGACCTGCCCTACAAGGCCGTCGGCGGTGCGCTGCTGGTCGAAGGGATGGTCTCTGTCGAGGTGGAAGGCATCATTCCGGGCGGCAACGCCGTCGTGATCGGACCGGCGGACATCGATCCCGTGACCGGCGACCGGACCACGGTGGTCGCCGTCAACGGCGTCGCGGACATCGAGCCGCTGGTGCTGTCGGCATCGGTCGAGGGCCTGAGCGCGACGGATGCGCAGGTTCGCATCGTGCACACGGCGCCGGCCGCGCCGATGGTGGACGTCTACGTGACCGCGCCGGACGACGACCTGTCAGGCGCGTCCCCCACGGGAACCATCGAGTTCAAGGGCGTTCTGGGGCCGGTTTCCGTTGCCGAGGGCACCTACCGGCTGCGGGTGACCGCGGCCGGCGATCCGTCGGCGGTGGTGTTCGACGCGGACGCCGAGCTGACCGGAGGAACGGACGTCGTCGTGCTCGCCGTGCAAAACGTCGGACCGGGCGCGACGCCGGTGTCGCTGCTGGCGTCGATCTACGATCCGCAGGATGCCGGGGCGGTCGCCTCAGCCGAAATCCTGGACCGGGGCACGCCAGCGGCCGTTCGCCTGATCCACGCCTCCCCGGACGCCCCGGCCGTGGACGTGGTCGCCGGGGACAATTTCGACGCCCCCGTGGTCGCCGAGTTCGCCTTTCCGGAAACGACGCCATACTTGGACATCCCGGCGGGCGAACTCAACGTGAAGGTCGTGCCCATCCGCTCCACCGCGCCTTCCGACGCGGTGATAGACGCCACGCTCGACTACGAGGCGGGAACGGCCTACTCCGTCTATGCGACCGGCTTTGTGGCTGAGATCGCGCCCCTTCGGCTCGAGGACGACCTGCGGCGGGTCGCCACGGAGGCCCGTGTGCGCCTTGTCCATGCTTCGCCGAGTGCCGGGGAAGTGGATATCTACGTGGTTGAGCCCGGCGCGTCCATCGACGGCGCACAGCCGGCCTTCACCGCAGTGGCCTTCGGGGCGGAGACCGGGTTTGTGCCGTTGGCGCCGGGCTCGTACGATGTGACGATCACGCCGACCGGCACAACCGATGCGGCCATCGGCCCGGTTGCCCTCAGCGTCGAGGCGGGCGGGATCTACACTGCCGCGGCGCGGGACGCCGCCGGTGGCGGGACGCCGCTGGGCCTGATCCTGCTCGACGACCTTGAGCCCTAGGCCAGCGCAAAACCACTGGGGGGGGTGGCAACACCCCCCGGATTTCTAGTTCGGCAACACGCAATTGAGGAAAGCGATGGCGGCATCACAGCCTACAGGATCGGCGACGACCGGCAAGCCAGCCTTCTCCTTGTCCCTCCTCAACTTCATCCGGCTCGAAACCGCCGGCGGGGCATTGCTGCTCCTGGCCGCCGGCTTGGCGATGATCGCCGCCAACACGCCGCTCCTGCCGGCCTACGAACTTCTGCTAGAGACCCGCCTGGCCGTCACGATCGGCGGCGCCGGCATCGACAAGCCCCTGCTGCTCTGGATCAACGACGGCCTGATGGCGGTCTTCTTCTTCCTGATCGGCCTTGAGGTCAAGCGCGAGATGCTGGAGGGCGAGCTGTCGTCCCCGGACCGCATCGCCCTGCCGGCCATCGGCGCGGCGGGCGGCATCCTCGCTCCGGCGTCGATCTACGCGCTGCTGAACTGGCACGTGCCCGCCGCCATGGACGGCTGGGCCATTCCGGTCGCCACCGACATCGCCTTCGCCCTGGCGCTGCTCGGCGCCTTCGGCGCCCGCGTGCCCGTCGCGCTGAAGGCCTTCCTGCTGGCACTCGCCATCTTCGACGACCTTGCCGCCATCGCCATCATCGCGGTGTTCTACGTGGGCGAGCTGTCCGCCGGCATGCTGGCGGCCGCGGCCGTTCCCCTGATGTTGGCCGTGGCGCTCAACCGCCGGGGGGTGGCCAACGTGCCCGCCTACGTCCTGCTCGGCGTGGTGCTGTGGGTCGCCGTCCTGAAATCCGGGGTGCACGCAACGCTCGCCGGTGTGCTGATCGCCTTCTGCATCCCCATGCGGGACCGGGCCGGGGGCTCGCCGCTGAAGGACCTGGAGCGCGACCTGCACGGGCCGGTCGCGTTCGCCGTCCTCCCCGTGTTCGCCTTTGCGAACGCCGGCGTCCCGCTGGCCGGGATGGGGATCGGCGACCTCGCCAATCCCGTGACCCTCGGCATCGCCCTCGGGCTCCTAGTCGGCAACCCGGTCGGCATCCTTGGGCTGGTGCGGCTGGCGGTGCTGCTGCGCTGGGCCTCCCTGCCCGAGGGCGTGACCTGGGCGCAGCTGGCGGGCGCGGCGTTCGCCTGCGGGATCGGGTTCACGATGAGCCTGTTCATCGCCAGCCTCGCGTTCGAGCATGGCGGCGGCGCCCACTGGGCCGCCGACAAGCTCGGCATCCTGCTCGGCTCGCTGGCCTCCGCTGCCGTCGGCGGCCTCATTCTGGCCCGCGCCCTTCCCCGGAATCCCGGATGACGCGGGGCCGGGAAGGCTAATGACGCTTGATCGGCTGCGCCGCCGGTATATCCTCGGTGCCGCAGCCGGCGCGTGGGCCTTGGCGATGCCCATCCTGCCCAGGCTGCGGGAGCGCCTTGAAAAGCCGGCGCGGTGATGGAAGGCAATCGGACATTCCCTTGGACGCGAAGCTGAACGTCCTTCTGGTTGAGGACCATGCGGAACTGGCGGAGACCGTCGGCGCCTACCTCGAGGCCTGCGGCCATGAGGTGGACTACGCCGCCGACGGCTTGGTGGCGCTGCACCTTGCCGCAACGGAGTCCTACGACGTGGTGGTGCTCGACGTCATGCTGCCGGGGGTGGACGGCTTTGCCGTCTGCCATCGCCTGCGCGAGGACGCCCGGATGACGACCCCGATCATCATGCTCACCGCCCGCGACCGGCTCGACGACAAGCTGACCGGGTTCGACGCCGGTGCCGACGACTACTTGGTCAAGCCCTTCGACATGCCGGAGCTGGCCGCCCGCATCGAGGCGCTGGCGCGGCGGGCGAAGGGCTTGACGGCCCGCTATGAGATCGGCGAGCTTTCCCTCGACACGGACACCCTCGAAGTGCGTCGGAGCGGCCAGCCCATCCCCCTTTCCGGGACCGCCTTCGAGTTGCTGCGCGTACTGATGCGCGAGCATCCCAAGGTGGTCTCGCGCCGCGACCTGGAGCGCGCGGTCTGGCGCGACGAACCCCCGGAAAGCGACGCGCTGCGCAGCCACCTCTACAACCTGCGCCAAGCCCTCGACCGGCCCTTTGAACGGCCGCTGGTGGACACGATTCCCGGCCGCGGCTACCGGCTGCTGCTGCCGGACTCGACCGCGGACCCCGGTTAGTCGGCCCGAAACCGCAACTCCACCGAGGTGCCCTGGCCCGGCTGGCTGCGCGCCTTGAGGGCCCAGCCGTGCTGCCGGCTGAGGCGGCGCACGATGGACAGCCCCAGGCCGTGGCCCTTGGCTGCGCCGCGGCTGCCCTCGGCCCGGTAGAAGGGCTCGAACATGTTGGCCAGCTCCTCCCGGGACATGCCGATGCCGTCGTCCTCGACGCACACGCCGTCGGCGAGCAGCGTGACCTCGACGTGGCCGTTCTCCGTGTACGTGACCGCGTTGCGCAGCAGGTTGCCGACGACGATGCGAACCACCGGCGCCGGCGCCTGAACCGTCAGTTGGCTTTCCCCATGCAGTTGGATCCGGTTGCCGCGCTGCCGGGCGGTTTCCTCCAGGGCGCGGATCTCCGCCTGCAGAATCGGTTTCACTGGCGTCGCCTTCCCGTCGGCGTCGGCGCTTTCCCTGCGGGCCAACAGCAACAGTGTCTCAAGCAGGGACTCCATGCCGTCGGCCGTGCGGCGCATGCGCGCCAGCGCCTCGCGGTCGTGCGCGGGCCGGTTCGGCTCGCGTTCCAGAAGATCCAACGATCCCTTGAACACGGCCAGCGGCGTGCGCAGCTCGTGCCCCGCGTCCCGGGTGAAGACGCGCTCCCGCTCAATCGCCGCCGTCAGGCGGTCGGCGAACTGCTCAAGGGCGTCCACCAACGTCGCCACTTCCGAATCCGCGTTCCCGCGCAACGCATCGAAGTCGAGTTCGAAGCTGCCCATGCGGTCAAGGTCGATGGCTTCGAGCTGCCGC
>JAJECC010000059.1 GCA_022822205.1 Rhodospirillales bacterium
AGGCCGGGTTCCTTCGCGCCGTGGCGGCGTTGCGTCACTCCGTCGATGGCCGCCGATGGGCCTGCATCGCCGTTCGCGGCGCGCCTGGCCACGACACGAATTAATCCCGGTCAAATGGTTCAATCTGGCCGGATACTGCTCTAAAGCGGCGGACGATCCGGGCGCCTATTTCCCGGCGGTCGGGGTTTTCCGTTTGGCGGTTGTTTTCGAAGCCGATTTCGCGGCCGGTTTGGCTGCCGTCTTCGTCCCGGTTTTCGCGGACCCGCGTTTGGCCGCCGGTTTCGCCGCCGGCTTCGCGGCCCCCGCTTCCAGTTCGGCGACACGCTTTTCCAACTTTTCCTGTTCGGCCCGGGCCTTGGAGGCCATGGCCTTGACCGCGTCGAATTCGTCCCGCGTGACCAGGTTCAGTTCGGACAGCACCGCTTCAATTCTCTGTCGAACCACGGTTTCCACTTCATCCCGGATGCCCGCCACGGTCCCCGCCGCGCCGCTTGCCACCCGGGCGAAATCGTCGAGAAGTTTGTTGCGACTTTGCATATCCGCCGCTCTCCATCTTATTTATCCGCTTGCTTGCCGGGCCATTATGCGAACTTTGGCTCGCCCGGCAATAGAACCCCCCGCCCGGATCCCCGCCCGGCGTCTTGCGGCCAAATTGCGGGCGACCTATAACGCGCGTCACATGTCCGAGTCTTCGCCCACCTATCTCGTCACCGGCGGCGCCGGGTTTATCGGCTCCAATCTGGTTGCGGCGCTTGCCGAGCGGCAGGCGCGGATCGTCGTTTGCGATTACGACGATGATGCCGGCCGGCGGCGCAACCTGGCCAAGCGCGAACTCGCGGACTGGGTCACGCCGCCCAACCTGTTCGCGTATCTCCACGGCCGGGGAAATGCAATCGACGGCGTATTTCACCTGGGCGCCGTTTCGTCGACCGTCACCACCGATTGGGAGTTGGTCGTGCACCAGAACTACGGTGTCTCGCTCCGGCTTTGGGATTGGTGCGTCGGCAAAGAAATCCCGCTGATCTACGCCTCGTCGGCGGCGACCTATGGCGGCGGCGAAGCCGGGTTCGACGATGACGGAAGCGCCGAGGGCCTCGCCAAGCTGACGCCGCTCAACCCCTATGGCTGGAGCAAGCACATATTCGACCGCAAGGTGGCGGAAATGACCGGCAACGGAGAGCCGGCGCCGCGCCAATGGGCGGGGCTCAAGTTCTTCAATGTCTACGGACCCAACGAGTACCACAAGGGTGGCCAGCGGAGCGTCGTGCCCCAGATCTATGAGCGGATCGCCGGCGGCGGGCCGGCGCGGCTGTTCAAGTCGCACCACCCGGACTATGCCGACGGCGGGCAACTCCGGGACTTCATCTGGGTCGAGGACTGTGTCGACGTGATGCTTTGGCTGCTGGATCATCCGGCGGTCAACGGCCTGTTCAATTGCGGCACCGGCCGGGCCAGGAGTTTCGAGGACGTCGCCGTCGCCGTTTTCAAGGCGTTGGGAAAGAACGCCGACATCGAGTACGTGCCGACGCCCGAGAACATCCGGGACAAGTACCAGTATTTCACCGAGGCCCGCATGGAGCGCCTGTTGGCCGCCGGCTATGACAAGACGTTCACGGCGCTCGAGGACGGTGTCCGGCAGTACGTCCGGGATTACCTGATTCAAGACGATCCGTTCAAATAATTCTGATTTGGCTTAGCTCCTTCACCGGTCTGGAATCCCTGCATGCTTGCCATTCCCTTTCCCGCCATTGACCCTGTGATCGTCGACTTCGGGCCGCTCATCGGTCTGCCGCTGGCCATTCGCTGGTATTCGGTCATGTGGCTCGGCGGGTGTGTGCTCGCCTGGCTGTATGTCCGCAGGTTCATTGCCCGGCCGCCCCACGCCATGAGTGATCGGGATGCATCCGATTTTCTGTTCTGGGCCATTCTGGCGACCGTAATCGGCGGACGGCTCGGCTATGTGGGGTTCTACATGCCCGGGCTGATGCTCGATAACCCGCTCACCCTGTTTGCCGTTTGGCAAGGCGGCATGTCGTTCCACGGCGGCCTGATCGGCGTCATCGTCGCCATGATCCTGTTCGCCCGGAAGCGCAACCTGGATTTGTTGGCGATGAGCGACGCGATCGCCTGCGCCGCGCCGATCGGCCTGTTTCTGGTCCGCGTCGCCAATTTCATCAACGGCGAGCTCTATGGACGGGTGACCGACGCGCCCTGGGGCATGGTGTTTCCGGGAGGCGGCGATCAGCCCCGGCATCCCAGCCAGCTTTACGAGGCCGCCCTCGAGGGTCTGGTGCTGTTCCTCATTCTGTTCTTCCTGTCCCGCTCCCAGGCGATCCGAAATAAGACCGGCATGCTGGCCGGCATCTTCTTCATCGGTTATGCCGCGGCCCGCGGCCTGGTCGAACTGGTCCGCCAGCCTGACGCCCATCTCGGTCTCCTGTTGGGTGGCGCGACAATGGGCCAGCTTCTCTCCATCCCCGTGTTATTGTTGGGCCTGTATCTCGTGATTCGCGCTCAAAGGACCGCGTGACAAATCTCAACCGCATTCTCCGCGAATTGATCGGGCGGGACGGGCCGGTCACCGTGGCCGAGTACATGGAACTCGCCCTCTCGCACCCCGAACACGGCTATTACATGACGCGGGAACCCTTTGGCCCATCGGGCGATTTCACCACCGCTCCGGAAGTGAGTCAGATGTTCGGGGAACTGATTGGACTGTGGCTGGGGGTGGCGTGGCGGAACATGGGACGGCCCGATTCCGTTCATTTGATCGAGCTGGGCCCCGGCCGCGGCACCTTGATGAGAGACATCCTGCGGGCGGCAAAGAATGTGTCGGGTTTTCGCGAAGCGATTTCCGTGACGCTCGTGGAAATGAGCGGCCGGCTGATCGAGGCGCAGCGGGAGACCCTGCGCGGCGCGGAAATTCCGATCCGATGGCGGCCGGCTCCCGATCCATTGCCGGTCGGACCCTGCCTGGTCGTCGCCAACGAGTTTATCGATGCGCTGCCGGTCTCGCAGTTCGTCAGGGCGGAAAACGAATGGCGGGAGCGTCTGGTCGGGTTGGAAGACGGCCGGCTGACATTTGCGGTCTCCGATCACGGGACGGACCGCGCGGATGCCATTGCCCGGGATTTGAGCGCGACACCCGGAGATATCGTTGAGCGGAGGGCGCATGCGGAAACGCTGGTCCGCGACATCGGTTCCCATCTCTCGGCCCACGACGGCGCCGCCCTGTTGATCGATTATGGGCATCGCTTGAGCGGGATCGGCGATACCCTGCAGGCGGTGCGGTCCCACGAGTACCACCCGCCTCTCGATGCGCCCGGCACCGCCGATCTCACCGCCCATGTGGATTTCGAGGCGCTGGCGCGGGCCGGCCGTGAAGGCGGCGCGCAAATTCACGGACCGGTATCCCAGCGATCGTTCCTCACCGGACTCGGCATTCGTCATCGCTACCGGTCCCTGGCGGAGACGGCCGGCGACGCCCAAAAGCGTTTGCTCGATTCGGCGCTTCACCGCCTCATCGGCGTCAACGAAATGGGCAGCCTGTTTAAAGTGCTGGCCCTCGCCGCGCCGGGACTGCAAATTGAGGCCGGTTTCGACGGGACCGAGTGAAGCCGGGAGCGCCACGCCGGGATGATTACCTTTGCCGCCCTCAATAGTCTGACCAATATCCGCCATGCGTTCTTCACCAAGCTCGGCGGCGTCAGTACGGGCGTCTATGAGTCTCTCAATTGCGGCTACGGCTCGGGCGATGCGCCGGAGAACGTCACCCGCAACCGGCGGATCGCGCTGGAGCGTCTCGGCGTGACCGACTGGCCGCTGGTGACGGCTTACCAGGAGCACACCGCCGATGTGATTACCGTCGCGGAACCCTGGGAGCATGACGATGCGCCGGTTGCCGATGGTCTGGTCACCGACCGTCCGGGATTGATTCTCGGCATTCTGTCGGCCGATTGCGCTCCGGTGATGCTGGCCGACCCCGACGCCGGGGTGGTTGGCGCGGCCCATGCGGGCTGGCGTGGCGCGCGGGCGGGCATTCTCGAGGCAACCGTGACCGCCATGTCCGGCCTCGGCGCCAATCCGGCGAATACCTTTGCGGCCATCGGCCCGTGCATCGCCCAGCGCTCCTACGAGGTCACCGACGGGTTTGCCGAACCGATCCTCGAGGAAGACGAGCGCAATGCCGATCTGTTCGCGCCCGGCCGCCGCGACGGTCATCCCATGTTCGATCTGCCCGGATATGTGGGCCGGCGGCTCAACGACATGAAACTGCGGCATGTGGTCCGGTCGCCTTGCGATACCTGCCGGGAGAGCGATCGGTTCTTCAGCTATCGCCGGTCGGTTCTCAATGACGAGCCGGATTACGGGCGCGGCCTCTCCGTGGTTACTCTTCACGAATAGGCGGCACACTGGCGTCATCCATGCCCTATATGGTTATGCTCCTGATATTCATGTTGCTGGTCATGTTGGCTTTCTGTGCGGCATAGCTCGATCCTGGTTTCCATTGTGGCGCTCGGTGCACTGGCCGCTTGCGGGCCGGTCCCGCGGCCGTTCGCCCATCAGGGCGGGCCGGAGCGCTCAAATCCGCTGATCGAGGTGCCGGCCGGCCTTGCCGTGCGGGTCGATCCGCCGAGGGGATTGAAGCCCGGCCTGGCGCGGACCGCCGCCGAAGAAATCGCCCGGCGATTGGAGAAGGCCGAAGTGCCCGCGACCACCGATCCGGCGTTTTCGGCCAGTTTCGTACTGGCCGGCGTGGCGCTGCCGCCGGCCGGGGCCGAGACCGGTCTGGCGGGCAAGATCCGGTGGCGGCTGACCGCGCCGTCGGGCGACGTGATGTTCGAGTTCGTTCAGCTTGTCCGCGGCAGCCGCCAACGCTGGGAGGAGGGAGACCCCGCTCTCGCCCGGGTTATCGGATCCGGAGCCGTCGGTCCGATTCTGGGTTCCATCCGCGGCGCCGAGCCGGCCGCCGCCGAGACCCCCGCGGTGCTTCGCCGCGTTCGGGTCGCCGGCGTATCCGGCGCGCCGGGAGACGGCGATACGGCACTCGTCGGCGCCGTCCGCCGGGCGCTGCTTCGCCACGGCGCCCGCATCGTCGGCGCGGACGGCGAATCGGACTATCAAATTGTCGGACAAGTGGATCTGACCCCGCCCGCCGGCGGCCGCCAGGACATCACCATCCGGTGGGTCGTCATCGGCGCGGACGGCTCGGAACTGGGCGACGTCGTGCAGCGAAACACCATCCGGGCCGGCGCCCTCGACCGGCCGTGGGGGGCCGTCGCCGGGGTTATCGGGACCGCCGCCGGTCCCGGTATCATCGAGGTCATGGACAAGGCCGAGGCGGCCAAATCGGCGCCACGGCCGGGCCGGTGAGCGATCCGCGAAAGCGGCCCGGGATTCTCGTTTACAGACTCATGACACGCTGATACATAGATCGCGCTCGAAAGCGGCGCCGCGGATCTCTGGGGGGAGGTCTCCATTGAGGGCGCCGTCCGCCGACTCGGGGGTCCGCCAGGGATGAAAATCCTCACCTGCAACAGCAACCGTCCTCTTGCCGAAGCCATATCCGCCTACCTGAATCTGCCGCTGACCAAGGCCAGCATCCGGCGCTTTTCGGATATGGAGGTTTTCGTCGAGATCAACGAGAACGTACGCGGCGAGGACGTCTTCGTCATTCAGTCGACTTCTTTTCCGGCCAACGACAATCTGATGGAGTTGTTGGTTACCCTGGACGCGCTCCGGCGCGGATCGGCCCGGCGCGTGACGGCGGTGGTGCCTTATTTCGGCTATGCCCGCCAGGACCGGAAATCGAGCCCCCGCTCGCCGATCTCGGCCAAGCTGGTGGCCAACTTGATCACCAGCGCCGGCGCCGACCGGCTGCTGACCCTCGATCTTCATGCCGGCCAGATCCAGGGCTTCTTCGATATTCCCGTCGACAATCTCTATGCCCAGCCGGTGTTTACCAAGGACATTGGCGACCGGTTCGACAACAACCACACCATGGTGGTATCGCCCGATGTCGGCGGCGTGGTCCGGGCGCGGGCCATTGCCAAGCGGATCGACGCCGATCTGGCGATCATCGACAAACGGCGCGAGCGGGCCGGCGAATCCGAGGTGATGAACATTATCGGCGACGTGAAGGACCGGCGGTGCATTCTGATCGACGATATCGTCGATTCGGCGGGCACCCTGTGCAACGCGGCTCAGGCGCTCAAGGACGCGGGCGCGGACTCGGTCTCCGCCTACGTCACCCACGGCGTGTTGTCCGGCGGCGCGGTGGCGCGGGTTTCGTCTTCGCCGATGGAGACCCTGGTGACCACCGACAGCATCATGGCGACCGAGGCCGTGCGGGTTGCGCACAACATCAGCCAGCTGACGATTGCACCGCTGATGGCCGAGGCGATCCGGCGGATTTCGGACGAGCATTCGGTCTCCTCGCTATTTGACTAATCCCCGCCAAACCACTAAAACGCGGCACTTTCCCGGCGGCGGCACCCCTGGAGGCCGCCGCATTTGATTGAGGAGCACGACACATGGCTGACGTTTCGACGTTCAATGCCGAACAGCGTGACCGGGCCGGCAAGGGGGTGGCACGGGCGCATCGGCGCGAGGGCCGCATTCCGGCGGTCATTTACGGCAACAAGATGGAACCGGTGATGATTTCCCTGGATGGGCGGGAGCTTACGAAGCAGCTCTCCCAGACCGGATTCTTCACCCGGGTTTTCGAGGTCAAGGTGAACGGCGACAGCCACGACGTGCTGGCCCGCGACGTACAGGTCGACCCCCTGACCGACCGTCCCCTTCACGTGGATTTCCTGCGCTTCGGCGCCGATACCAAGATCGCGGTGGAAGTGCCCTGCGCCTTCCTCAACGGGGACGATTCACCGGGCCTCAGGCGGGGCGGCGTGCTGAACGTCGTCCGCCGCGAGGTTGAATTGCTGTGCTCGCCGCTGAACATTCCGCAGGAACTGACCTTCGACCTCACCGGTCTCGACATCGGTGATTCGATCCACATCAGCGCCATCGAGCTGCCCGACGGTGTGACCCCGACGGTGACCGACCGTGACTTCACGGTGGCCACCATCGCCGCCCCGACCATCCAGGTCGAGGAAGAGCCCGAAGAGGATGAAGAAGGCCTCGAGGGTGAAGAGGGCGAAGAGGGCATCGAAGGCGAAGAGGGCGTCGAAGGCGAGGAGAGCGGCGGCGAAGACGAATCGGACGGCGGCGACGGCTAGTCGCCGCTCTGATCCGGCGCCCGCTCTCACGGGCCGCAGGAGGCAGTCATGCTGCTCTGGGTCGGTCTCGGCAATCCCGGACCCAAGTACGAGAACAACCGGCACAATGTCGGTTTCATGGCCGTGGACGCGCTGCACGACCGCTACGGCAAGGGTCCCTATCGCTCGAAGTTCGGCGGCCATCTGGCCGAGGCCGAGATCGGCGGCGAGAAAGTCCATCTGTTCAAGCCGGCCACCTACATGAACGCGTCGGGCCGGGCGGTGCGCGGCGTCGCCCGGTTCTTCAAGATCAAGAACAAGGATGTGACGGTGCTCTACGACGAACTCGACCTGGTTTCGGGAAAGATCAGGGTCAAGCGGGGCGGCGGCGCGGCCGGCCACAACGGCATCAGGAGCATCAGCGCCAATATCGGTCCCGAGTTCAGGCGGGTGCGGATCGGGATCGGTCACCCCGGCGACAAGGACCGGGTGACCGGCCATGTGCTGGGGAACTTCACCAAGGCCGACCGGGGCTGGCTGAACGACATGCTGATGGCCATCGCCCAGGCGGCGCCGGTGCTGGTGGCGGGCGATGACGCGCGCTTCATGTCCGACGTGGCGCTGATCACCAATCCGCCGAGGGAAAAACCGAAACCCGGCAGCGAAAAGACGGCAAAGGAAAAAGACTAGGTGGGATTCACCTGCGGCATCGTCGGCCTGCCCAATGTCGGCAAGTCGACCCTGTTCAACGCGCTCACCGCCACCGCGCAGGCCGAGACGGCCAACTATCCGTTTTGCACAATCGAGCCCAATGCGGGCCGGGTGAACGTGCCCGACCCGCGCCTCGACCGGATTGCCGAAACCGCCGCCGCGGAGAAGGCGGTGCCCACCCAACTGGAGTTCGTCGATATCGCCGGCCTGGTCCAAGGCGCCTCCGAGGGCGAGGGGCTCGGCAACCGGTTTCTCGCCAACATCCGCGAAGTGGACGCCATCCTTCATGTGGTCCGGTGCTTCGCCGACGATGACATCTCGCACGTTTCCGGCGGCATCGATCCCCTGGGCGACATCGAGACGGTGGAAACGGAGTTGATGCTGTCCGACCTGGAAAGCCTGGAACGCCGCCGCGAGCCGCTGGTCAAGAAATCCCGGGGACAGGACAAGGAGGCCAAGGCGCAGCTGGCTCTGGTCGACCGGACGCTCGAACTGTTGCGCGCAGGCAGGCCGGCGCGCGCGCTTCAAGTGGGAGAGAACGAAGCCAAGGCATTCCGGATGCTGCAGCTCCTGACCTCGAAACCGGTGCTCTACGTCTGCAATGTCGAAGAGGATGCCGCGGCCGGGGGAAACGGCCATTCGGCCAAGGTCGCCGAATACGCCGCCGAGGCCGGCGCCGGTACGGTGGTCATTTCGGCCAAGATCGAGGCCGAGGTGTCGCAACTGGCCGGGGACGAGAGGCGGGAGTATCTGGAAGCCATCGGCCTGGAGGAGACCGGCCTCGCCCGGCTCATCCGGGCGGGCTACGAACTGCTGGGCCTGATTACTTTTTTCACCGCCGGGCCCAACGAGGCCCGCGCCTGGACCGTGACCGCCGGGACCCGCGCCCGGGACGCGGCGGGCGCCGTTCACACCGATTTCGCCCGCGGCTTCATCGCCGCCGAGACCATCGACCTGGACGACTATTTGTCGCTCGGCGGCGAGCAGCCGGCCAAGGATGCGGGCAAGATGCGCCAGGAGGGCCGCGACTATATCGTCGCCGACGGCGACGTCATCCTGTTCCGGTTCAACGTCTAGGCGGCGGAGCGCACGAATTCGGGTAATATGGCCCAATCATGGATCGTTTCGCTCGCACCGCCGGAGCACTATTCGTCGGGGTCTTTGTCGGTGCTATCTTCGTCGCCGTTGACTTGATATGCGGCGAACCAATCCTAGGACCAACCGGCGCGTTGTGGAGCGGTTTCGTAGTACTCTGCTACGTCGTCGCGGCCGGTATGGTGCTTGATTTCATCGCCTTCTTGCGCCGCCGCAACTAACCTAAATCACGTGGGTCCAGATCATCCCGGCGGCGAGCACAATCAGGATCACCCCGGTAACGATGGAAATACCCCGCGCAACAGAGGGCGTAACCAGCCACCGGCGGGCCTTTTCGGCGGCGACGACGATGGCGACTTGCCAGACGATGTTGATGGCGATGTAGGCGGCGCCGAGGACGGCCAACTGGGCCGCGGTATTGTCCTTCTCGACGACGACGAAGCCCGGCATCAGGGCCAGGAACAGCAGGATGACCTTGGGGTTGAAGACATTGCTCATCACCGCGTCCCGCCACGCCTTGTGGATGCCGACCGGGGGATCGCCGCCGGTCAGCCCCAACCCGCCGCCGCCGGCCCGCAGGGCCTGGTAACCGAGAAACGCGATGTAGGCGCCGCCGACGATGGCGACGCCCTTGAACAGCACCGGCGAGGCGGCGACGATGATCGTCAGCCCCGCCGCCGCGGCGATGGTGTGAATGGCGAGGCCGAGCTGGACGCCGGCCATGGCGACCATGCCGACCCGCCCGCCGGACGTCATGGTGTAGCGGATGATCAGCACCGT
>JAJECC010000054.1 GCA_022822205.1 Rhodospirillales bacterium
GGGGTCCTTCAAACAGCAGGCCAACGCAAGGAGACATCTCATGAAGCCGTTACATGCCGTCAAATCGATTTCGCTGCTCAGTGGCATCGCCCTATTGAGCCTTGCCGCTACCTCGGTTGCCGCGAAAGACTACATCCTGAACACCGCGTCTACGGGCGGAACCTATCATCCGGTGGGCACCGCCATCGCCACCTTGTCCAAGGTGAAGCTTCTGCCGAAGAAGAAGTTCAGCCTGACCGCGGTAAACTCCGCCGGTTCGGGCGCCAACGTCCAGGCCTTGGGCGCCAACACGGCACAGTTTGCCATTCTACAGGGTCTGTTCGGTTCCTACGCCGTGACCGGCACCGGCCCGGTGTCGGCGCCCCAGAAGAACCTGCGCTCCGTCACCATGCTTTGGCAGAACGTCGAGCAGTTCGTGCTGTCAAATCAACACGTCAAAAAGGGCACGGTCAGCGACCTCGTAGCCCTGAAGGGCATGTCCATGGGGATGGGTCGGCAAAACTCCGGCACCATCGGTTCCAACCGAGTACTAATGTCCGGCCTCGGCGTCGACATCGCCAAGGATTATAAGCTGGTTTACGCGGGCTACGGCCCAACCGCCGATGCCCTGGCCAACGGACAGGCCGTCGGAGCCGGCATCCCCGCCGGGCCGCCAACCGGTGCGATCACCAAGCTGATGGCGTCCAACGCCGCAAAGTTCACGCTGCTCAACGTTACCCCCGATGAAGCCAAAAAAATGGACGGCGGACGCAATCTGTGGGTGCCCTACACCATTAAGGCCGGCACCTATCCGGGTCAGACCAAAGACGTGCAAACCATCGCCCAACCGAACTTCCTCGGCGTGAACGCCGATGTGAATGCGGAGCACGTCTATCTGCTGACCAAGGCAATCTACGAGAACCTGCCGTTCCTGCAGGCCATCCATCCGGCCACCAAGGCTATGGACGTGAAGAGGTCCATGGCCGGCCTGCCGGCACCGTTGCACCCCGGTGCGGCGCGCTACTACAAGGAAGTGGGGCTTTCGATTCCCGCCCACCTGATGGCCAAGTAGCCGGATTCGTACCATGAAGTTGCGGTGGCCGGCTGGCGGCCGGCCATCGCAACCGTTCGATACCGCCTGACATCTCGTTAAGGTACGAGCCATGAGCGAGTCTGCGCCACGCGGCCAGGATCAGGCCCTTTCTGCGTCCCCGCAAAATGTCGCCCGGGAGGGGGCGCCGTTATCGCGGCTGTTTGATTTCGACCGCGCCATCAAAACGCCGGGCCTGTCGACGCTGATCGTCGCACTGAGTTGCCTGTTCGGCGTCTGGCACATTCTCACAAATCTCATCCTGACCGAACCGGGAATGTGGCAGAACGCCATTCACTTCGCCGGGTTCGCCTTTTTGGCCGCCATTTCCCACCCACTCTTGCGCCGGACCTCCAGGGGCTGGCCGGCGGCCATTGAATGGGCCTTTGGAACCCTGATTGCGCTGAGCGCCCTTTGGATCGCCTACAACGAATCAGGGCTCTATGAGCGGACGCTCGCCAAGACCGGGCAGGAATGGCAGTTTTCGGGCCTGGACTGGTTCACCGGGATTATGGTGATCGTCGGCGCTGTCGAACTGACTCGCCGAATGACCGGTTGGATCATTCCCTCGCTGGTGATTTTAGCTCTCGCTTACAACGCATTTCTCGGTGAGTACCTGCCAGGCGTGTTTCGGGCGGCAAGCCTGCCGGTCTCCGACGTCATGTTCCGTTCGCTCTACAACGACGAAGGAATGTTCGGGATCATCACCACCATCTCGTCAGCCAACATCACACTATTCATGATTTTCGGCGCCTTTCTGGTGATATCGGGTGCGTCGGACTTTGTGATCGAAGTCGCCAAAGTCATTGCCGGACGCTTCCGGGGCGGCGCTGCCTTCGTCGCGGTCATCGCCTCGGCCCTGACCGGCACCATTTCAGGTTCAGCGGTCGCCAACACGGCGTCCACCGGCGTGATTACCATCCCGCTGATGAAGTCCAATGGATTTCAGCCGAAATTCGCCGCCGGTGTCGAGGCCTCGGCCTCCACCGGCGGACAACTCATGCCGCCAATCATGGGGGCGGGCGCCTTCGTCATGGTGTCCTATACGGGCATCCGATACGGCACGATCGTGCTGTTCTCCATCGTGCCGGCGATCCTCTATTTCCTGTCGGTCGCCTTCGTGATTCGTATCGAAGCGATGAAATCCAACATCAACGTCGTCGATGTGACCAAAGTCGACCGGACAAAAATTGCCGCCGGCGCGCTTAATTTCGTCCTACCACTTGGTGTGCTGACATACCTGCTGGTCACCGGCCGGACGCCGAGCTTCGCCGCTTGCGTCGCCATTGCCACACTGGTGGCGGGCAGCTGGCTGACCCCCAATAAAATGGGGCCGGAAAAGATCGCCCGGGCCCTGACCCTCGGCATTCGCACCTCGATTATGACCGCTGTATTGCTGGTGACCGTCGGCCTGATCAATAACGCGGTGACCACGTCCGGCCTCGCCAACACGTTCGCCCTGATGATCGCCGAATGGTCGCAAGGCTCGCTGATCATCGCCCTGGTCCTGGTGGCGCTGGCCTCGTTGGTCCTCGGCATGGGTCTGCCGGTAACCGCCGCCTATATCGTGCTGTCCATCCTTTCGGCGCCCGCCATTGCCGGAATGCTGGCCGATAGCATTGTCGTGGATCTGTTGGCGGCGGGTATCTCCGATCCCGCCAAGGCGGCCATGTTCGCCCTTGTTGACTCGCCCCACGCAGCCAAGGTAGCGGCCGGGATGAGCTTGGCGGAGGCGCGGCAACTGGTCGATGCCATTCCGTTCGAACTCGCCATCGTCATCCGTCCGGCCCTGGTTGATACCGACTTGATGACGACCTTCCTGCTGACGGCGCATCTGATCGTTTTCTGGCTGAGCCAGGATTCCAACGTCACACCGCCGGTCTGCCTGGCCGCGTTTACCGCCGCCGGCATCGCCGGGTCCAAGCCGATGGCCACGGGCGTCTCTGCGTGGAAGATCGCCAAGGGCCTCTATATCGTGCCGTTGTTGTTCGCCTACACGCCCCTGGTCGGTGGGACCTTCGCCGAAATCATGCAGGTTGGGATATTTAGTCTGTTCGGCATCTATGCCTTGAACGCGCTCATCCAGCGCTACGCGGAGGGCCCCCTATCGGTCGCGAGCCTGCCGCTTCTCGTCGCTGGTGCGGCACTGAGCTTTTGGCCACTGGCTCTGTCAGCCAATCTCCTTGGCGCCTCGATGGTCACCCTGGCCGTGATCATCACGCGTAGAGCCTCGAGACAGCGCGTGAACAACTAGAGCAGAACCCCGGTTTGACGATTCGCGTTGTACGATTGCCGCGGCAGAAGATAAATTGGCAATTCATCAAACCGGCTTAGGGGGGGCGGTGCCTCAAAAAATCAAATACATCCAGTTAGCACTTGCGGCGGTTGTCCTGGCCGCGTGTCAAGCCAAATCGGACTATTACGGCAAGGGGCCTCTGGAACTCTCCAATAGGGCTCAAGACCTTTTCGAAGATTACAAAGCCGCCGGTATTGCCGCCGGAGCCTTCGCCATATCCGAAGACGGCGGCAGAAGTTCGATCGCCTACACGTACTGTGAGGAGTCCGAATGCGACGGGAATGCGCTGTATCAAGCCATCGAACTCTGTCAAGACAACACACGGGGAATGAAGTGCTGGATTTACGCTGAAGGCCGGCACGTCGTCTGGCGGTTCGATCAGCCCAAGACCGGTACCGCGAAACAGTAATCCCGCCGGTTCAGCCGGTACGCGTGGTCGGCCGGCCTAGGCCGTCCGAAAGTCGGCTTCGGCCGCCTGAATTCCTTGGGTATTGCTACACACCTGTATCGACGATGGCCTGGGCGACACGCGGGACGGACGTTTTCGACAGGCCCGCGATATTCAGGCGGCTGTCAGGCACCAAATAGACTGCGTGATCGCGGCGCATCAATTCAACCTGCTCCGGCGTCGCGCCGAGCCGAGAGAACATACCCCGGTGCTCCGCGAGAAATCCAAATCTGTCCGATCCCGTAAGTTTTCTTAGCTCCCTGGCGAGTTCTTCCCGCACCGAAATCATCGACTCGCGGATATCCGCCAGTTCCTGCTCCCAATCCGCTCTCAGGTCCCGGTCATTTAAGATCGTCGCGACCACGCGGGTACCATGATCAGGCGGAAAGGAGTATGCGACCAAATTGAGGTGATCGAGGGTGCTCTGAACAGCCGCAAAGTGTTTTCCGTCCTTTACGACGACCATTACGGCGCCCGTGCGTTCCTTGTAGACGCCGAAATTTTTTGAGCAGCTCACGGCAATCAGTGTTTCCGGAAGATGACGGGCAAGCGCCCGTACGCCAACTGCATCCTCCTCCAAGCCGTCTCCAAATCCCTGATAGGCTAAATCAATGAACGGAATGAGGGACTTGGATTTCAGAAACTGGGCCAACTCCTCCCATTGCCATGGGTAAAGGTTTGCGCCAGTTGGATTATGACAACATCCGTGAATCAGTACGATGTCCCCTGCACCAGCTTGTGCCAGATCGCGTGTCATGCCCTCGAAATCCACCGCACGGGTAAGCGCGTCAAAATACCGGTAGCTCGACCACTTCATGTTCAAATGATCAAGTATCGACGGGTGGTTCTGCCAAGTCGGAGCGGACACCCAAACGGTTACTTCAGGATTTGCCAGCCGGCTAAACTCGAGCGCCTGGCGCACGGCACCGGTCCCCCCGGGTGTTGCGGCGGAGGCTATTTGGGCGGTCCCAAAGTCCTCGCCAAGGACCAACTCTTTCATTGCTTCCAGAAAGTCAGATCCCCCTTTGGGCTGCTGGGTGTAGGTCTTTGACTGTTCAAGTTCCCAAATTCTTTTCTCGGCTTCCTTGACCGACCTCATGATGGGAGTGATCCCCTCTTCGTTTCGATAGACGCCCACGCCCAGATCGACTTTGAAGGGGCGTTCGTCTTCTCTGAACTGATTGATCACTTGCAGGATTTTATCTTCCGGCTGTTTTTCCAGATGCTCATACATTTCAAATTATTCCCCTTGGACAAATTTTCCTACAGTCCGCCCCGCAAGTGCCAAAGCTCTGGAAACAGTTCCACCTCCAGCATTTTCCGCAAATAGCTCACGCCGCTGGTGCCCCCCGTCCCTCTCTTAAAGCCAATCACACGCTCGACCGTCGTGACGTGGTTAAACCGCCACCGCCGGAAGTAGTCCTCAAGGTCCACCAGCTTTTCGGCCAGTTCATACAAATTCCAGTACTTCGCCGGGTTCCGGTATATGACCGTCCACGCCTCAACCACCTCATTCGAGGCGTTGTGCGGCGATCTCATCTGGAATGTTTCCGGCCTGATAGTTGTGGCGAGCGTCGATTCAAGAACTCTCAGCGCAACGTGATAAAGAGAGGGTTGGTTAAGCTCGTTTTCCAGCATTTGATACAATTCGGGACGATGCTCATGAACTTTCATCAAGGCCTCGTTTCGATTGCCGAGTATGAACTCGATCAAACGGTATTGATGAGATTGAAGGCCTGACGACGCGCCCAGCGCATCCCGAAACATCGTGTATTCGCTGGGAGTCATGGTTCGCAACACATCCCAAGCGGAATTCAGTTGCTCGAATATGCGGGCGACCCGGGTTAGGATTTTGAAGACTTGGTCATAGTCGCCGTCACCGAGACGCTCACGGGCAACCCCCAGTTCATGGAGAATGAGCCGCATCCAAAGTTCGGATGTTTGATGCTGGATGATAAACAGCATCTCGTCATGGGCTTCCGATAGGGTGTTTTGGGAAGACAGGAGCCTGTCGATTGCCAAATAGTCGCCATAGCTCATGTCTGCGGCAAAAGACATCTTTGCGCCTTCGTCCGCAGGATCGTATGCATCGCTCATCGCTCACTCCGTCTCTTCACTCGGTTGGATCGTAATTGACATGCATAACCATACTATTTGGTATGGTTGCCACGAGGCTGAAAATTTGTCAATACCATATGGTATGGATGCAAAAACCAACCACCCACCAAAGCCCACGAGACTGCGCAAGCGGGATTGGTTGTCCGCCGGCATAAATATGATGGCTCGGCAAGGTGCGGGGGCAGTCCGGATCGATGCCATCTGCCGGGAACTCAATGTCACGAAGGGCAGTTTCTATTGGCACTTTAAAGACCGCAAAGATCTGTTGGACGGTTTGTTCGAGTACTGGGAGAACACCGAAACCGAAGGCCTGATTAGCCACGTTGAAGCGGAGTTCGATAATCCAAAGGATCGAATCTGGTATGTTGTCCGCCGGGTAACGGTGGGAGACTATGATCTAACGAGGGAAATTGCGGTCCGACACTGGGCCAATCAGGACAAATCCGTCGAGAAGAGATTGAAGAAAGTCGACGCTAAGCGAATAGACTTCTTTGCCCGGCAATTTACGGAATTCGGTTTCGATGCGGAACAGGCGTTGTTTCGGGCACATACCCTTTACAGCGTCACGCTCGCTCAAGGCTACATGCATACCCGTGAGACCGTTCAGGTCATGGAAGACAGAATGCGGGCGAGTGTCGATTTTCTCTTCGGCGAATATCTTTCGCCAACCGGCCATCGAGATGGCGACAAATAGGTTGCAACTTCCCCAATACCGCCAATGTAATTCGGAACAATTCTTGTATGGCTTTTGCCGCGTGCCGCCGGCGGAGGTTGCACCAAAGAAACAAGCAACCACGATGCAAGGAATTGATGGAGAAAAATGGTGGGTGCTATAGGACTCGAACCTATGACCCGCTGCTTAAAAGGCAGCTGCTCTACCACCTGAGCTAAGCACCCAACGCCCGGGTTTCTAGGCGCTTTGCCCCTATTGGGCAAGCCCGGAAACCCGCGCCGGCATCTACGATATTCCGGCCAGGCGCTGCTGGATTTCCTCCAGGTTCGGAACGTCGGTGTAGTCCTCGCTGAGACCCCCGGTCCCGGCCGGGCTCTTGCAGGTAAAGAAGCGGCACGGCCCCTCGATTATCCGTATCCCGTGGACCACATTGCGCGGAATGTAGACCAGGTCCCCGGGATCGAGCGTATGGTCTTCGTCCCCAAGCACGTGCGCGAGCCGGCCTTCGAGCATGTAGATCCACTGTTCGTCGTTCGGATGATAGTGCGGCGGCGGGGTCTCGCCTTCCTCGTATGTCACGATGCCGACCTTGATGAGTTCGCCGCCGAACTGCTTCATCATGACCTTCGAATTGACGACGTCGGGGGTCGCCTCCATTTCATCGGCTTTGTAGACCGGCATGGCCGCCTCCTCTGCAATCGTTCCGTTCCGTTTCGATCCCATATCATATCATGGCAGGGAATGTCCCTCACCTCATTCATCCGCGAGTCGTCACCGCCATGTCAAATAAGGTCAATTCGGAGCGAATTGACCTTACACGGCGAAATTCAATCGAGGCCGGATACTGCCCTAACGCCGGGGGATGACCGGCAGCAGCAGATAGTTTTGCCGGGCGTCATCGGCGTGCAGGGTGACCCGGTTCGCGAATATTTCGGGCGGGCGGTCCCGGGGGTCGTCGTGCAGAAACGGCCCGCAGCCCGTCAGCTCGTTCTTGAAGTTGCTCAGCCGTTCGCCGGCGGTGTCCCCGGCCCATTCGTAATCGCATCCGCGCACATTGAGCCGCAGGGTATGGCCCGGCGGAACGACGATCGACGTCGGCCAAATCTCGATGTCCAGTTCCGCAACCTCGTCGGGCGCGAGAGGCTGTTTCCCGTCGTGGGTGTGATACGGTCGATAGGGTTCGCTCAGCACCGGGTCCAGCCTGCGATGGGAGGCCCTGAGCCAGCCCTGGGCGATAGGCGTATGGGGATCGATGGCGCCCTGGAAGACCACCTCGTTGCCGTCCGGATCGTAAACGCCGACCACGAGAAAGAGGTCGGCATCCTCGGTCGATGACGAAATGAAGAGCTTCGACGCCAACGGGCCGGTGATTTCCGTCGGCGCGTCGAACGGCTCGGTCTCGAAGAACAACCCCGGCGACATGGCCTCGTAGGAAATCTCGGCGGCCGCGCGCGGCGGCTCCCCGGCCAGCCTGCCGTTTTCGAGATCGAGATAAAGCCTGGTCCATTCCGTATCGGGGATCGGCCAGTCGGCCTCTCCGCGGGGAACGAACCCCCCGGTCTCGCGGACCAGCAATTGAACCCGCGGTTCCTCGTCCCATCCGTTCGCTTCGCCCTTCAGGAAATGATCGAAGAACTTCAGCTGAATTTTCCGGCCGTAGTCGGTGTAGAACTCCGTCCAGTGCTCGATGCCGTGGACTTCCAGCCATTTCCGCTCGCTAGCCGACCTGACGTAACCTTCGAAGTTGCCGCGCGGATGAAGCCCCTGCCCGCCCCAGTTGGCCGAGGAAAGAAGCGGCACGTCGATGTTCTCCCACTTGGGAGAGCGGGCCTTGTGGTAATCGTCGTCCAGCGGATGGGCGCAGATTTCATCCCCGAAGGCGCAGCGGTTCCCGGCCAATTGGTCTTCGCTCAACGTCTCGTCGCCGCAGACCAGCTCGCCGGTCGCCCGGCTCCTGGGTCCGTTCTCGCCCAGGCCGTACTGTACGGTCGTGACCTGCATGTCGTACCAGTTGTCCCAGAACGTGCACAGGATGCCGCCGTGATGGGTCATGTCCCGGTACCAGTCGGCGGCCCCTTCCCAGATGCACATGGCGGCCAGGTGCGGCGGCTTGAGGGACGCGACATGCCACTGATTGATCCCGTAGTAGGAGATTCCGTTGAGCCCGACCTTGCCGTTGCTCCACGCCTGCCCGCCGGCCCATTCGATACAATCGTAAAAGTCCTTGGTTTCCCGGGGCGAGAAGTGGTCGATGTAGCCGGGCGACCGCCCGCACCCCCTCGAATCGACCCGTACGCAGGCGTAGCCCTCGGGAACCCACTTCTCCGGATCGACCACTTCCCAGGCCTGGTACAGGTTGGAGGAATTGGCCGGCACGTCGGGGTGCTCTTCCGCCATCCGCTCCCAGGCGCTCGGATAACCGTCCTGAAACGCGAGGCCCTTGGCATAGGGCCCGTAAGAGAGAATGACCGGATGCCGGCCGGCGGCGGCGGGGCGGAACACGTCCGCGCGAACCACCAGCCCGTCATCCATCTCGATCGGGACGTCCCAATCGACGGCCATGCCGTCACGAAGTTCCGTCTTGTATTCCGACATGGTGGTTCCTTCTCTCCAGCAGTTTCGCTAAGCCATTTCGCGCAAGGCCGTCTTCAGGACCTTGCCATAATTGTTCTTCGGCAGCGCCTCGACAACCCGGTAGGCCCTGGGCCGCTTGAATCTGGCGATTTGTTCGATGCAGAGAGCGTCCAGCCCCGCATCATCCGGCCCCGCGCCGGACCGGAGGACGACGAAGGCCACCACTTCCTCGCCCCAGTCGGCGTGCGGCCGGCCGACGACCGAACACTCCACAACGTCGGGGTGGAGCAAAAGCACCTCCTCCACCTCCCGCGGATAGATGTTGGATCCGCCGGAGATGATCACGTCCTTGGACCGGTCCTTCAGGGTGAGATAGCCGTCATCGTCGAGAACGCCGAGATCGCCCGTATGCAGCCAGCCGTCCTTCAGGGTTTGGGCGGTTGCATCGGGGTTCCGCCAGTAGCCCGACATGACGACATCGCCCCGCACCTGGACCTCGCCGATCTCCCCCGCCGGCAGGGGATCGCCGCCGGCGTCCGCCACCCTGACGTCGACACCGGCCTGCGCCCGCCCGACGGAGCCGAGACGCCGCGGATAACGCGGATCGTCGGCCTCCATGTGCGCCGCCCGGTCAAGAACCGTGATGGTCATCGGCGCCTCGCCCTGGCCGTAAATCTGAACCAGCTTCGGCCCCAGGGCCGCGAGCGCCCGCCGGCAGTCCCCGGCGTACATCGGCGCGCCGCCGTAAACAATGGTCTTGAGACCGGCGAGATCGGCGTCCGCCAGTTCCGGCGCGGCCAGAAGCCGGGTGACCATGGTCGGCGCGAAAAAAAGCGTCGCGCCCCGCCACGCCGGCAACAAATCGAGAACCTCCGCCGGGTCGAACCCGCCCGAAGGCGGAACGACCTGCGCCGCCCCATGGGCGACGTGGGGCACGAGATAGAGGCCGGACCCGTGCGACATGGGGGCCGCGTGAATGATGCAGTCGCCGGGCGCCACGTCGTCGACGCAGGCGAAATACGAAGCCGTCATCGCCCGCAGATTGCCATGGGACAGCATGGCCCCTTTCGGCCGGCCGGTGGTGCCCGACGTGTAGAACAGCCACGCCAAGTCTTCGGCGCGGCGGTCCGCGAGGGGCGCCGGCCCGGCCCCGCGGAGCATCGCCAGCGTCTCCTCGCCGGCCGTGAGAATGCGTTGGAGGCCCGGCATTTCCCCGCGAACTTCCTCGAGGCCCGCGGCCAGGCCGGCCCCGGCGAAGCAAATTTTCGCCCCGGAATTGTCGACGATCCACGCCACCTCTTTCGGGTGCAGCTTGGCGTTCACCGGCACCGCGACGGCGCCCGCATGCCAGACGGCAAACAATATCTCGGAATATTCGGGCGCGTTGGCCATGGCCATGGCCACCCGGTCGCCGGGCGCGATCCCGAAATCCGCCGCCAACGCGCCGGCCATCCGGGCCGACCGTCCGGCATGGTCGGCATAGGTTGCAACGACGTCGCGCCCCCGCGCCAGGGCCGGCGCGCCTGGCCGCGCGGAAGCCGAATCCGCCAGATACCGGGCTAGATTCATCGGGCGCGGGCTCCCTCAGACGGGTTCGGCGCTCACCAGAACGGCGGCCAGCAGGCATGGCTCGTCGGTCCGGACGCTCCATGAATGGTTCGTGCCCCGCTGGACCATCACATCCCCTTGTTTGAGACACACCTCGCTGTCATCGAGAATTGCCCAGATTTCCCCTTTGAGAACCAGCAGGTAATCGACGGTCGCCGTCTTGTGCATCATCGGATCGTCGCTGGAATCGTCCGTGGCGTGATCCGCCCCGATCGAGCCGAAGGCATCCCTGGCGTCGGCGCGGCCGCGCCACCGGCTGTCCGGCGGAAACTCCACGACCCGGAAAATGGTGCCGTTCGCGGGGGGCTCGAGCACCACGGGCCGGTCGGCGGCATCGGCGTTCCCCGCATTGCTCGCCGGCGCGCCGCCGGTTTGCCAGATATCGGTCAACGCCAGACCCGGCATCGAGGCCATTTCCTTCACCGCCGCCGCATCGCCATCGACGATGAACACCGACTTTCCGTTCTCGTCGTGGCCGGTGATCACCCGTCTGATCTTCTCAACCATAAGCCCTTCCTATTTTCTGATGATCCGGTTGCGCAAAATGCCGATCCCCTCGACCTCCAGCTCCATGACATCGCCGTCGGAGAGGTAGCGCTCCTGTTCCAGGCCGCTGCCGCCGCCGACGGTTCCGGACGCGATGAATTCACCGGGATACAAGGTTTCGGAGCGGGAAATGTGGGCGATCAAATCCTCGAAGGTCCAGTGGATCGAGCCCGAATGTCCGCGCGACCGCTCCTCCCCGTTGATGCGGGCAATCATGGCGCAGTCGTAGGGATCCAGTTCGTCGGCGGTCACGATACAGGGGCCGATGACGTTGCCGGTGTCGAAGTCCTTGCCCTTGCCGGGTCCAAGTCCGCCCGGCATCTCGACCGCCTGGGCATCGCGGGCCGATATGTCGTTGAAGATCGCGTACCCGAAGATGTGCTCCCGGGCCTTCTCCCTGGGAATGTCCCGTCCCCCCTTGCCGATGAAAAACCCGAACTCGAGCTCGTAATCCATCACGTCCGCATAATCGGGCCAGATCACGTCCTCCTCCGGGCCGATGACGGCAAGGCGGTTGGCCTTGTAGTAGATGGGCTGCCGGTACCAGACCTCGGGGATGCGAAAGAGCCCCTTGGCCTCGAACTCCTTCAGCGCCGCTTCCGGGTCCGGCTCCATGGCCGCCCGGTTCCGGCGCAGGACATCGTAGGCCCGCGTCAAATGTTCCTCGAAACACAGGCAGTCCCGGATTTGCGGCGGCGCCGGCAAGGGCGTCAGAAGCCTGGCCCCTTCGGTCATATGGACCGCGACGGACGGCGGGTTTTCCGCGACCTCCCGGGCGGCGTCCAATGCCCCGGGCCCGCCCTCGATCAGGGCCTGCATGGACCCGAAACAGGGTTCGGGCCTGGCGGCGAACAGATCGACGATCCGGGTGTCGCCGTCGAGCAGAACCCCGGCCCGGGCATTCCCGTCTCGGTGCAGGAAGGTGGCTAGCCGCATGGTCGGTCCCCGGCGTCGGAAGCGGTATCGGGGACCTTACTCCGCGGCCGGACCGTCCGCGAGCTTCTCGTTCATCCGTTCGACGACGCGGGGCGAGAGGAACGGTTTGATGTCGCCGCCCAGCATGCCGATTTCCTTCACCAGCCGCGACGAGATGAACTGATGGTTTTCCGAGGCCATGAGAAACACGGTTTCGACGCTGTCGTTGAGCCGTGCGTTCATGCCGACCATCTGAAACTCGTACTCGAAATCGGAAACCGCCCTGAGGCCCCGCACGATCAGGGATGCGCCGCACGCCTCGGCGAAATGCATCAGCAGCCCTTCCATGGGCCGGACCTCGACGCGGGCGCCGTTGGTTTCCATCTCCGCGACCTCGGCCTCGACCATGGCGACCCGTTCATCGAGCGGGAACAGCGGTCCCTTGCCCGCATTGACGGCGACGCCGACGATCAGGTGATCCACCACCCGGGTCGCCCGGCTGATGATGTCCTGATGGCCATGGGTGATCGGATCAAAGGTTCCGGGGTATACGCCAGTTCTATCCGCCATTCGCCCTACTCTCCTGCCCGGGCCGGTTCGTCCTTCGCCGGTTCGGGAATTGCGGCATTTTCAGCCTCCTCTCCATCGCCGTCGACGTCGCGAATTCGAGAGACCGAGACCACGCGCTCATCCTCGTCGACCCTGAAGCAGGTGACGCCGCGCGCCGTCCGGCCGGTAAAGCTGATGCCGTCGATGGGCATCCGGATGAGCTGCCCGCCATCGGAGACCATCACCAGCTGATCGTCCCCGATCACCGGCAGGGTCGCCACCACCTGCGTACTCGAATCCTTGCCGCGCTTCAATTCCATGCTGTCGATGCCCTTGCCGCCCCGGCCTGATATCCGATAGTCGTAGGCCGAAGAGCGCTTTCCGAAGCCGTCCTCGGTCACGGTGAGAATGAACTCTTCCTCGGCGGCCATCTCCCGGTACTCGGGCGCCTCCAGCCTGGCGGCCAGTTCCTCGTCGTGGGCCTTGTCCTCGGCCCGGCCGGTGTAGTCGCCGCCCGCCAGACGCCGCTTGGCATTGACCGACTTCAGGTATTCGTCCCTGACCGGCACCTCGACCTCGATATGCCTGAGGCCGGACATGGAGATCACCTCGTCCCCGCCGGCGAGACGAATGCCCCGGACGCCCGTCGAGGTGCGGCTCGAAAACACGCGAAGGTCGGTGACCGGAAAGCGGATGCACTTGCCGCCGCGGGTGGCCACGAAGACATCCTCGTCCTCGCTGAAGGTGCGAACCCGGATCAGCCGGTCTTCTTCATGGCCGTTCTCGAACTTCATGGCGATTTTGCCGTTGGCCATGACATTGGTGAAATCGCTCAAGCGGTTGCGCCGCACGTTGCCCGACGCGGTCGCGAAGACGGCGAACAGGTTTTCCCACGTCTCCTCGTCCTCGGGCAGCGGCATCACCGTCGAAATCGTTTCGCCGTCATCCAGGGGCAGGACGTTCACCAGCGCCTTGCCGCGGGACTGCGGACTGCCCTGGGGCAGTTTGTAGACCTTGAGCTTGTAGACGATGCCGGTCGACGAAAAGAACAGGACCGGCTGATGGGTATTGGCGACGAAGACCTGGGAGACGAAATCCTCCTCCCGGGTGCTCATGCCGGCGCGACCCTTGCCGCCCCGGTTTTGCGCCCGATAGGTCGAGAGCGGCACCCGCTTGATATAGCCCGTGTTCGACACGGTGATGACCATATCCTCGCGCTGGATCAGGTCTTCGATGTCGGTCTCGAATTCCGCTTCCTCGATGACCGTCCGCCGCGGCGTGCCGAACTGCTCCTTCATCCGCAGCAGTTCGTCCCGAAGGATGCCGAACAATTTCTCCTTCGACGCCAAAATCTCCAGATACTCGGCGATCCTGGCGCAGATTTCCCTGAGATCGTCGGCGATCTTGTCCCGTTCCAGGCCGGTCAGGCGCTGGAGGCGCATCTCCAGAATGGCCTTGGCCTGTTCCTCGGAGAGCCTGTAGGTCCCGTCTTCGGAAACCTTGCGGTCCGGCTCGTCGATGAGCGCGATCAGCGGCGCGACGTCGCCCGCGGGCCACGGCGCCGCCATCAGTTTTTCGCGGGCGTCCTGCCCGTCCTTGGCCTTGCGGATCAGCTCGATGACCGGATCCAGGTTGGCGACCGCGACCGCCAGGCCGGCCATGACATGGGCCCGCTCCCGCGCCTTGCCGAGCTCATACGCGGTCCGGCGGGTAATGACTTCCTCGCGGAAATCGATGAACGCCTGGAGAATCTGCTTGAGATTCAGCATTTCGGGCTTGCCGCCGTTCAGCGCCAGCATGTTCACGCCGAAGCTGGTCTGCAGCGGCGTGAAGGAATAGAGCTGGTTGAGCACGATCTCGGCCATGGCGTCGCGCTTGATCTCGACCACCACCCGCACGCCGTGCCGGTCGGATTCGTCGCGAAGATCCGAGACCCCCTCGATCTTCTTGTCCCGGACCGCTTCGGCGATGATCTCGATCATCCGGGCCTTGTTCACCTGGTAGGGAACCTCGGAGATGACGATGGCTTCGCGGTCCCTGGCCATCGGCTCGATCTCCGCCTTGCCCCGGATGACCACCGAACCCCGGCCGGTCGCGAACGCCTGCTGGATGCCGTTGCGGCCCAGTATCACGCCGCCGGTCGGGAAATCGGGACCCTGCACATGGTTTTCGATCAGCTCGGCAATGGTGAGGTCCGGGTTGTCGATCAGCGCGCGGCAGGCGTCGATGACTTCGCCGAGATTGTGCGGCGGGATGTTGGTCGCCATGCCGACGGCAATGCCGCCCGCGCCGTTGACCAGGAGGTTCGGGAACTCCGCCGGCAGCACCGACGGTTCCCGGACGCTGTCGTCGTAGTTGGGCTGGAAATCGACCGTATCCTTGTCGATGTCCTCCAGCAGATGGTGCGCCGAACGCGCCAGCCGGGCTTCGGTGTAGCGCATGGCCGCCGCCCGGTCGCCGTCCATGGAGCCGAAATTGCCCTGACCTTCTATGAGCGGCAGGCGCATGGAGAAATCCTGGGCCATGCGGACCAGCGCATCGTAGATCGCCGAATCGCCGTGCGGGTGGTATTTGCCCATAACGTCGCCGACGATCCGGGCCGACTTGCGGAACGGCCGGTTGTAGTCGTAGCCGCCCTCCTTCATGGCATAAAGAATCCGGCGGTGGACCGGCTTCAGGCCGTCGCGAACGTCGGGCAGCGCCCGGCTGACGATCACGCTCATGGCGTAATCGAGGTAGGACGAGCGCATCTCGTCTTCGATGGCGACCGGTTTTATGTCGCGGTCGAAGGGCTCATCGGGGCCGGAACTCTCGGGCGGCTCGCCGTCGGGCGGCAAGCCGCCGCCATTGCCTTCCGGCGTGTCAGGCGGCGCGGTCAAGGGCGTTGATCCTTTTGGATTTTTTGGGGCTCGCCGCTGGGCCGGCGGAGGTGGAAATTCATCAAACACTTATAGCAAAACCGGCCGCTTACAACAACCGAACAAGGCCTATTCCGACGCCTGAAATTTTATCGTAACCCTTTGATAACACGAACAAAATTTCAACGGGACGGGATTGGGCCGGTGACGGCCGGCCGGGACCGTCCCAATGGGCGAAAATCGTCCGAATTTTGCCGAATCGGACAACAGGGACGGGGCCGCGGGAAAGCGCTTGCAGGGGCCATCCGGCTCCCGTAAAGCACCGGGGTGAGACTATCCCGGGAAAAGAAAAACGTCGGCGTTCTCGGCCTTTGCCAGGTTCTGTTCAACACCGGCCGGGGCCTGACATTCGTCGCTTCGGGACTGGTGTCCGAAGGCGTGTTCGACGCCGGCGTGCTGGTCACCATTCCGATCACCATGATGCTGATCGGCACGGCCGCGGGGACCCTGCCCTCGGCGCTGCTGATGCGGCGCATCGGCCGCAAGGCCGGGTTTGTCGTCGGCTCGCTGATCGGCACCGGCGGCGCGCTTTTGGGCGCCCTCGCCATCATCGAAGTGCAGTTCGTGCTTTTCAACGCGTCGATCTTCCTGTTCGGCCTCTACTCCGGGTTCGCACAGCAATACCGGTTCGCCGCCGCCGACGTCGCCAGTGCCGACTTCAAGGCGACGGCCATCGCCCTGGTGCTCGCCGCCGGGGTCATGGGCGCCTTCACCGGCCCCTATTCGGCGATTATCGGCAAGGAATGGATCGACGGAGCCGCCTTCGCCGGATCGTTCCTCATTCTCGCCGGCTCCACCCTGCTCTCGGGACTGGTGGTGCTGGGAATAGATATTCCCAAACTCACCAAGGCCGAATTCGACGATCCCGGCCGTCCGCTGCTCGAGATTTTCAGGGCACCGGTGGTCATCGCCGCCGTCATCGCCGCCACGTTCTCGTACATCGTGATGAATCTCCTGATGACCGTGACCCCCATCTCCATGCAGTACGGCTATTCCTTCGGCGACGGCGACGTCGCGCTGGTCATTTCCTGGCACGTGGTCGGCATGTTCGCGCCGGGCTTCGTGACCGGTTCGCTGATCAAGCGGTTCGGCACCCTGCGGATCATTACCGTGGGCCTTGCTCTTCTCACCGGTGCGGTGGCCGTTGCGCTGCTGGGGGTCGAGTTCTGGCATTTCTGGGTCAGCCTGTTCCTCCTCGGATGCGGCTGGAACTTCGCCTTTACCGGCGGCACCACCCTGCTCACCGAAATCGATACGCCCTCGGAACGCGCCAAGCTCCAGGGGACCAACGATTTCATCGTCTTTACCGCCGTCGCCGTCGCGTCCCTGGTCTCGGGCGCGGTCTACCAGCTGCTGGGCTGGAACTGGGTCAACATCCTGGCCGTGCCGATGATCTTTATCGCCATGGCCGCGGTCACCTGGCTGGCCCTTACCCGCCGGCGGGAGCGCATTGCGGCCCCCGCGGAATAGCGCCGCGCGCCCATACCCCCAAGTCGTCATCACCGGGTCTTGTTCCCTCGCCCCCAATCACGGGGGAGAGGGATGTGAAGGCTTGGCGAGCTTGCGAGCCTAGCCGGCCTACGCCGTCCGAAAGTCGGCTTCGGCCGACTGAAGGCCGGAGCTGGGTGAGGGGGTACGCAAAAAACGTGAATCCCCTAATCGAGTCCGGACCCTACCCCGCCAGGAACGTCCGCAAGAGATCGATGGTCTCTTCGGGTTTGTCCGCGTGCACCCAGTGACCGGCGCCCTTGACCACCGCGTGCCGGGCATTCGGGAACAGGGAGCCGATCGGCTCCTTGTGCTCTTCCCCGATGAAATCCGAGGTCTCGCCGGCGACGAACAGCGTGCGGCCCTCATATCGCGCACCGCCCATGTCCGGGAAACCGTGGATCACGTCGGCCCCGTCCAGCAGGCCGTCCAGGTTGATCCGCCAGGCATAGCCGTCTTCTTCGCGGGCGAGATTGGAGAGCAGCAGCGCCCGGACCGCCGGATCGTCCACCCCGCCGGCCAGCATCCTGTCGGCGCTCTCGCGGCTGGTCACCTTATCGAGGGGCAACGCCTGCATCGCCTCCATGTGGCGCCGGATGCCGTGGGCGTAGGGGACCGGCGCGATATCGACCACCACCAGCCCGCCGACCAGATCCGGCCGGGTCAGCGCCAGCGCCATGGCCACCTTGCCGCCCATGGAGTGGCCGACCACGGCCGCCCCCTCGAGCTCGTGTCCCGTCATGAACCCGGCGACGCCGGCGGCGACCGAGGGATAGCTCACATCCCCGGTCCAGGGCGAACGGCCGTGATTGGGGAGATCGACGCTGACAAGCCGGTAGTCGTCCGCGAGGCCCTTGGCGACGGCGGCCCAGTTCCGCGCCTGACCGAACAGCCCGTGGAGGATGAGGACCCCGGGTCCCTCACCGACCTCCAGGCAGTGAAGCCGCACTAGTTGAGCCCGCGTTTCAGCTCATCCAGCATACGTTCGGCGTCCCGGTCGTCGAGCGCCGCACCGCCCAACGCGATGTAGTCCTCGAGCACCATCACCGCCGACTTGAGATTTCCCTGACCGGCCTCGAGCGCGGCGAGCTCGATATTGGTTTCGCCATGGCCCGGGGCGATCAGGGCCATGCGCCGCAGCACCTCGACGGCGCGGGGCGTATCGCTCTGCTGCAAGGCCCGGGTCTTTATGTTGTTCTGCAAGCGCAGGAGAATGTCCCGGTTGCCCACCGAACGGACGAATTCGGGCTTCATCGGCAGGTCTTTCCCGTAGACGCTCTTCAGCAGCCGCTTGAGCTCGCTCATCTGCAGAATCCGGGCGCCGTCAAAGGGATCGATGACCGCCGACTCCCCTTCCGCCCGCAGCCGAAGCAGGAAGTGACCGGGGAAATTGATCCCGGCGATCTCCCACCGCAGCGCGCGGGCGACGTGAATGAGGATGATCCCCAGCGACACGGGAATGCCGCGGCGCCGGTCGATCACCCGCATGAGGTTGGCGTTGTCCGTGTCGTCATAGGTCTCGGTGTCCCCCAGGTAGCCGCCGTCGGCGAACACGACGTCATGGAGCACCTGGGCCCGGTCGTGGATGTCGGCCGCCTGCGCCTTCACCGCATTGGCGTGGCCCGCGAGTTCGGCCAGATGGTCCCGGTACTGCTCGACCCGCTTGTCCGGGTGATCGAGCGCTCCCAGCATCAGCGCCGCGTCGGCGAGGTCGATCTCCCCGTCCTCCAGGGAGCCGACGACGTTGAGGTTTACCAGGACGTCGGTCAGATCCGACAAGTTGGTCTCCGAAAACGTGATTGGTACGGCCTAGGACGGCATAAAACGGCCTAAAACGGCCTAAAACGGAATGTCGTCGTCGAGGTCGTCGGCGCCGCCGCCGCTGCCGCCGCCGGGCGCCGCATAGTCGGGCTCGGCTCCGGAACCGCCGCCGCCCTGGTCGCCGCCGCCGTAGTCGCCGCCTCCGCCGCCGCCGCCGCGGGTATCCAGCATGGTGAGCTCGCCCCGGAAACGGCCCAGCACGACCTCGGTGGTGTACCTGTCCTGACCGTCCTGGCCCTGCCACTTGCGGGTCTGGAGCTGGCCCTCGAGATACACCTTGGAGCCCTTTTTCAGGTACTTCTCGGCCACGTCGGCAATACGGTCGTTGAACACCACGACCCGGTGCCACTCGGTCCTTTCCCGGCGCTCGCCGGAGGCGCGGTCGTTCCAGGTCTCGGAGGTGGCCACCGACATGTTGACGATCTTGTTGCCGTCCTGGGAGAAGCGGACCTCGGGATCACGGCCCAGGTTTCCAATCAGAATGACTTTGTTAACGCTGCCGGCCATGCTTTCCGCTCCCTTCGGATTGTCGTGGAATTTCGGTCATTGGTTTCTCCTGGGTTATGTACCCCGATTCCCCCGGGGGTTCACCCCTATTCTGGCAACCGGTCTGTTATCATGCCGGCATTGATGCTACTTAAATGTTCATGATATGTTCTTATAGCAGGTTTCTTTATGTCAAGGGAAGGGATTAGATGATCCGGGGGAGTTGTCTGTGCGGCGCGGTCAAATTCGAACTGTCGTCGGAGCCGGCGGTGATGGGCACCTGTCATTGCTCGCGGTGCCGGAAGGCCGGCGCAAGCACCGTGGTCTTCGTCAAGAAGGAAACCCTGCAATGGGTCCGGGGGAAGGAGCACGTGGCCACCCACCGGCCGCCGGCGCCGTACAAGTACGGTCGATGCTTCTGCAAGATGTGCGGCACGTCCTTGGGGGAGATCACCGCCGATGCGGACACGTTTCCCATCGCGGCGAACGCGCTCGACGGCGGGTTCGGCCTCGCCAACCAGTTTCACGAGTTCGTTTCCGAGAAACCCCATTGGTACGAGATCTGCGACGACGCGCCCCGCTCCGAGGGGCATCCAGAAATTGCAAATAGATAGGCCGCTTCGGACATTGAGCCTCCGGTAGGAAAGGTCCGCTTCTAACCGAGGCTGCTTGCTCCGGAGAGGTATTTTTTCGATTGTGAACTGGTGACCAAATTGGCGATCCTTGCCAATCGAGTATCTGGACGCAGGGAGACTGCATTTCAACTGGGAGGGCTAGCGTGAGAAAGAACCTATTCAAGGCAAACACTTTGAGAGATTTTGACGAAACCTTCGATCCGACGCGTGAGAATGCTGCGCTACAGAGTCGGGGAGAATTCATTAGTGCCTTTCCAATGAGGCAGCTAGGTAACCTCGATATTGACGACTATGTGATCGGCTTCAATAAGAATACCTTCTGCTACCGGGTCGAAGTTCAAACGAGAGCCTGGGCCTTTATCCAGGGCGCAACGGCACTCAAGTTCGGCATTTACTATGGAAGTACCAAGAACGATCCAAAGAAAACTTACCGTCACTCGAAAAAATTCGGCCGAGCCAAGACGTCAGCCTTCGAAGCAGTTCGATCCGCGTTGACCGAACTGGTGGCGCTAGGCGGCCGAAAGCAGATCGATTTTGCCGCGATTGATGCCAATCCGCTCTCGCAGATGTTCAAAGCTAAAGTACTCAGTCTGTATTTTCCGGACAGTTTCTTGAATATCTGTAGTCAAGAACATCTTGAACTATTTGCTGGTTCACTTGGAATTCCGGATGACGAATACGCCAGTGAAATCCAGCATCTCTTGATGGATGCCAAGAATTCCAACAGGCTTACTCGGAAATGGAGCAACCCTAAATTCATGGAGTTCTTGTATGCTGAGTATTATCCGAACCGCCGCTCTAGCGGTTCTAAGGTGCGAAAACCCGCGAAGAAGCGACCAGGCACAGTCAATTTCGATGAACTCCAGAAGGCTTGGAGTAAAATCGGAAAGAAAAGCGAGGCCTATGCTCTGAGATGGGAAAAGGAACGCCTCAAAGGCGCCGATTTAGCAGACTTGGCAAAAGAAATTGATGATCGCCGGAATCGTCCTGGTTACGGGTATGACTTCCTGTCATTTACGTCAAGAGGAGTAAAACGCTACATTGAGGTAAAGACAGTAGCGAAAGTAAAGTCGGGAGGACACAGATGTTTCGTGTCAGAGACGGAGTATAGTGTCTCAAAAAGCCCAAAGCACTCTCCAGAATATTTCTTCTATTTGGTTTCACTCGGGAAGGACGGTGAGCCTGCCTCTGTAACAGCCGTACGTGCGGACGAGCAATATAAGGCTTCAGAGCTTCTCACGGCCACTTATGAAATGCGCTTTGAACTCAGTGATTCCTGACTTCAGGGGCCACCTCATCGGCTCCCTCCAGCCGCGTTCGCTTTGATTCAGCCGCTGACTCTAACGACATTCTGAACCCGTGTTCGCTTCCCAACCTACCTCCCGATGAACAGGTCTGGCTGAACCGACAGGTGGCGGATGGCGAGGCCGCGCGAGGCGAGCGTCTCGGCGATCATGTTGCGGTGGCAGCTCTTGGGGTCCCGTTCCAGACACATAAGGCACGGCAAGCCCTTGGCGGCGAGCGCCGTCACCTCGGCCAGCGCCGCCTCCGCCGGCCCGCTTGCAAGCTGGCCGGCGTAGATGGAGCGGTAGAGGCCCGCGTCGCCCGACTTGGCCGCGTCCCGCCCCTCTTCCGGGTTGCCCAACGCCTGCAGGTGCCTGTACGCGATCCCCGCATCGTCGAGCGCAACGCTCAACGGGAATTTGCAGAAGTCGGGCTTGCGGGACCAGGGCACGTCCCGGACATCCACCAGCACGTTCACCCCGTCCCGCTTAAGGGCGGCGACGAACTCGGAGATGCTCGCGCCCTCATAGCCGATGGTGGCGACGGCGGTCATGGATCACCCCTCAGGGAAAGATTCCGTGCCTGGATGTCCCAATGGCGGCGCCGGTGCCGATGCCCGCGGCGGGGGCATCCGCGGCGATGCCCGGGCCCGGCCCATGAACCGACGCGCCCGGCAGGACGTCCAGCCCGCCATAGACGAACGCCGCCTTCAGGAACAGCGCGATCACCAGCAGCACGAAGGCGATTGTCGCCGCCTGTTTGGCGAACCAGTAATAGGTCTCCCGGAGCGCGCCCCCGATGACCTGCTGGGCGATTTCGGCCGGCGGGCGGAACTCCTTCTTGAGGATCAGCCACGCCTCGGTCTTCTTGTAGGGACGGGTGCGGGCGCGAAGCGCGTACCACACCAGAATGAAGGCGAAGATCAGGCTGGCCATGCCGCCCGCCTGGGCGGCGAAGGCCGGATCGAACGAGAGCCCGAACATCAGGCAGAAGATGGCGAGACCGGTAAACCCGCTGGCCCGGCCGACGGACACGTAGGCGGCGTTCTCGATCTCGTTCATCCGCTAACCCTTCAAATGGGCCGCGATGGCGTCGGCGAACTCGTCGGGCTTGAAGTCCCTCGGTCCCTCGCCGCCCACATAGGCCAGCCTGCCGCCGGCGTCGATGAGGAACAGCCGCATGGGGATGGCGATGTAGCGCTCTTCCACCGTGTTGCCGATGTCGTCGATCAGCATGGGCATCTTGAGGTCGAGCATGTGCTGGCAGACCCTCGCCACCTCGGTGCGTTCGTCGTCGGTGGCCGGTTCCTTGTAGACGATGCCCTCCTGCAGGTTCTTCGGCGAGCGCCAGCCGTCATCGGCATGGGCTTCGCGGATGTAAATGGACAGGAACCGCACATCGTCCTTGTACCGGTCGTAAATCTCGTTGAGGCGCACGGCCCAACCGCGATAGGGCGGTCACGTATAGGAGCCGAAGATCAGCGCCACCGGCTTGCCGCGCAAGGCCTCGAGGCTCACCCGCTCGCCGGTGCGGCCCTTTTCGGGATCGAGCACGTCGAGGGCGAAGGCGGGCGCCTCGTCGCCGACGCCGGGCACGTTCCCACGGCGCGCCTTCTGCCACGCCATCCTGGCGTCGAATTCCTCTTCGGTGAGATCGGAGATCTCGATCCACACCTTGCGTTTCTCCGGATAGGGCAGATCGGCGAAAACCTTCACCAACTCGCCCGGATCCATCGATCTGAAATCGCCGTCGGCCATTGATTTTTCCCCCAGCCAATAATTTTGCCGCGAAGCCGCCCATGTTCGCGCCGGGCGGCCCGGGGGTCAAGACGGGCGCCGGCGACATAAACTGCTTGTGAGACCGCGCCCAGCCGCTATGCAGAGGCATGCGGGGGAAACTGCCGAACACCTGGAACCGGTATTTCGCGCTGATCGTCGGCTCGACCCTGATGCTGCAGCTCGGCATGCCGATCATCACCCCGTCCCTGCCGGCCGTGCAGCAGGCGCTTGGCGTGGCGGATGCGGACATCGGCCTGATCATGGCGGTCTATTCCCTGCCGGCGCTGGTCTTCGTACCGCTGCTCGGCCTGGTCGCCGACCGGTTCTCCAAGAAATGGGTCGTGGTGCCGAGCCTCGTGCTGTTCGCCGCCGGCGGCTTCGCCTTCACGGCGGAGAGTTTCGAGACCCTGTTGTGGCTGCGCTTCATCCAGGGGGTCGGGGCCAGCGGCCTGTCCGGCATCGCCCTCGGCCTGGTCGGCGACTACTTCCGGGGCGAGGACCGGACCCGGGTGCTGGCCAATACCAGCTTCGTGCAGATTGTCGGCGCCGGCGTGCTGCCGGTGATCGGCGGCGCCCTGGTGGTTATCGCCTGGGACGCGCCCTACCTGACGGGCTTCCTGGCCATCCCGCTGGCGCTGTTCGGGCTGGTTGTCATGAAGCCCGGCGACAACGTCCCGGCGCGCGGCGGCAGGGCGCTGCTCGGTCATGCCTGGCGCAACATTACCGACCGGCGGGCGCTCGAGCTGATGGGCATGACCGGCGGATTCATCTTCGTCGGGTTCGGGGTATTCATAACCTACATCCCGACCTTCCTCGCCAACAACTTCGCCACCGGTTCGTTGATCATCGGCTTCATCGTCGGCGCGCGGTCGGTCTCCGGCGCTCTCATGTCGTCCCGGATCACCTGGCTGATGCGCACCGTCCCGCCCCGCTGGCTGATCTTCGGCGCCTTCCTGGTCCAGTCGGCGGGCCTCGCCGTCGTCCCGGTGCTGCCCAACGACTGGTCGGTGATGATTGCCGCCCTGTGCTACGGCGGGGCGTTCGGGGTCGTCCGCCCGGCGCTGCAGATCATGATGCTGGAGAACGCGCCCGAGGATCTGCGGGCCACCTTCGGCGGCGGCATAGCGGTTTCCATTCGCTTCGCCCAGACCATCGGCCCGTTTTTCGCCGGGCTGGTGATCGGCGCCTGGGGGTTCGGCCCGCTGTTTTTCGGCGCCGCCGCGGTGCCCCTGCTTCTCGCCCTCTACGCCCTCAGGGCGGAGGCGCTGAAGCCGGCAAGGAATTAACCGTCGACCACCGCGGTCACGTCGATTTCCACCAGTGCGCCTTCCACCAGAAGCGCCTCCACGCCGACGCAGGTGGAGGAAGCGGAGCCGTCGTCCCCGTAAAAGTCCGTCATCGCCTTCATGATGACCGGCCGGTGACCGGGGTGCAGCCCGACGATGAAGACGCGCTGACGGACCACGTCGGCGGGCGCCGCGCCGACAAGCGCGAGCGAGTCCTTGATGGTGCCGTAGATGTACGCCATCTGCGCCGCCAGATCGCCGGCGCCGACCAGCTTGCCGTCCCTGGTGGAGGCGACGAGGCCCGACAGGTGAACGGTCGTGCCCCCCGTGGAGGTCACCAGATTGGTGAAGTGGGGCTTGTTGTGCAGGAATTCGGGCCGGTGGCGTTCTATGGTGACGGACATGTGATTTTTCCTCCTCAAAAGGCGGCGAATTCGGGATCAAGACTCGCCATCCCCCGCCTCGGCGGCTTATATAACCGCCATGCCGAAAGACAGCGTACCGGAGGAGGCCAACGAGCGGGATTCGCGCACCATCGTGGTGCGCGGCGCCCGGGAACACAACCTCGCAAACGTGGATGTGACCATCCCCCGGGATGCCCTGACCGTGATTACCGGGCTGTCCGGCTCCGGCAAATCGTCGCTTGCCTTCGATACCGTCTATGCCGAGGGGCAGCGCCGCTATGTCGAGAGCCTGTCGGCCTATGCGCGCCAGTTCCTGGAACTGATGCAGAAGCCGGATGTGGATTCCATCGAGGGCCTCTCGCCCGCCATCTCCATCGAGCAGAAGACCACGTCCCGGAATCCCCGCTCCACCGTCGGCACGGTCACCGAGATCTACGACTACATGCGGCTGATGTTCGCCCGCATCGGCATCCCCTATTCGCCGGCCACCGGCCTCCCCATCGAGGCGCAGACCGTTTCCCAGATGGTCGACCGGGTGATGGAGATGGAGGAAGGAACGCGGCTGTATCTGCTGGCGCCCATCGTCCGGGGCCGCAAGGGCGAGTACCGGAAGGAAATCCGGGAGCTTGCCAAGAAGGGCTTCCAGCGGGTGAAGATCGACGGCGAGCATTACGAGATCGACGAAGCGCCCGCCCTTGAAAAGAACTTCAAGCACGATGTCGAGGCGGTGGTCGACCGGGTGGTGGTCCGCGAGGGCCTCGAGCAGCGCCTCGCCGACAGCTTCGAGACCGCCCTGGAACTGGCCGACGGGCTGGCGTTCGCCGAGGACGCGGCCTCGGGCGGGCGCACCACGTTCTCCGCCAAGTTCGCCTGCCCGGTGTCGGGATTCACCATCGACGAGATCGAGCCCCGGCTGTTTTCGTTCAACAATCCCTTCGGGGCGTGTCCGGCCTGCGACGGGCTCGGCACGGAGATGTATTTCGACCCCGGCCTGGTGGTGCCTGACGAGCGCCTGAGCCTGGAAGAAGGCGCCATCGCGCCGTGGTCCCGATCCTCGTCGCCCTACTACCGCCAGACCCTGGAGAGCCTCGCCGGGCACTACAAAGTGCGGATGACCGCCTCGTTCGCCAAACTGCCCAAGAAGGTGCGCGACGCCCTGCTGTACGGGTCGGGCAAGACCGCCATCCCCATGACCTACGATGACGGCAAGAACGCCTACGAGATCAAAAAGCCGTTCGAGGGCGTGATCCCCAACATGGAGCGGCGCTGGCGGGAGACGGATTCGTCGTGGATCCGCGAGGAACTCTCCAAGTTCCAGACCGTCACGAGCTGCGAGGCCTGCGGCGGGTTCCGGCTCAAGCCCGAGGCGCTGGCGGTGAAGGTCGCCGGCAAGCACATCGGCGACGTCTCCCGCATGTCCATCGACGAGGCCGAAGCCTGGTTCGCCGGGCTGCACCGGCACCTGACCGGGACGCAGAACGAGATCGCCCGGCGGATATTGCGGGAAATCAACGAGCGGCTGGGATTCCTCAGGAACGTGGGTCTCGAATACCTGACCCTGTCGCGGTCCTCCCGCACCCTGTCGGGCGGCGAAAGCCAGCGCATCCGGCTGGCTTCCCAGATCGGCTCCGGCCTCACCGGCGTGCTCTACGTGCTGGACGAACCGTCCATCGGCCTCCACCAGCGGGACAACAACCGGCTGTTGGCGACGCTCCGGCGGCTTCGGGACCTCGGCAACTCGGTGATCGTCGTCGAGCACGACGAGGATGCCATCCGCGCCGCCGACCACATCGTCGACATGGGCCCGGGCGCCGGCATCCACGGCGGCGAGGTGGTGGCGCAGGGGACGCCCGACGATGTCATGTCGAGCGCGGAAAGCCTCACCGGCCAGTACCTCACCGGCTTCCGCCGGATCGAGGTGCCGAAGGAGCGCCGCCCGGGCAGCAAGGGCCGGAAGATCACGGTCAAGGGCGCCGCCGAAAACAACCTGCGGAACATCGACGCCACCTTCCCGTTGGGCACCTTCACCTGCGTCACCGGGGTCTCGGGCGGCGGCAAATCGACCCTGGTGGTGGAGACCCTCTACAAGGCGCTGGCCCGGCGGGTGAACGGCAGCCGGGTCCACCCCGGCGCCCACGACGACATCACGGGCGTCGAGTTCATCGACAAGATCGTCGATATCGACCAATCGCCCATCGGCCGGACGCCGCGCTCCAACCCGGCGACCTATACGGGCGCCTTCACGCCGATCCGCGACTGGTTCGCCGGGCTGCCCGAGGCCAAGGAGCGGGGCTACAAGCCCGGCCGCTTCTCGTTCAACGTCAAGGGCGGGCGCTGCGAGGCGTGCCAGGGCGACGGCGTCATCAAGATCGAGATGCACTTCCTTCCCGACGTCTACGTCCAGTGCGACCAGTGCAAGGGCAAGCGCTATAACCGGGAGACCCTGGAGATCGCCTTCCGCGGCAAGTCCATCGCCGACGTCCTGGACATGACCGTCGAGGAAGGACTGGAGTTCTTCAGGGCCGTCCCCGCCATCCGCGACAAGATGGATACCCTGAACCGGGTGGGATTGGGGTACATCCATATCGGCCAGCAGGCGACGACGCTGTCGGGCGGCGAGGCCCAGCGGGTCAAGCTCGCCAAGGAGCTGTCGCGCCGCGCCACCGGCAAGACCATGTACATCCTCGACGAGCCGACCACCGGTCTCCACTTCGAGGACGTGAAGAAGCTGATCGAGGTCTTGCAGGCGCTGGTCGATCAGGGGAACACGGTGATCGTCATCGAACACAATCTGGAGGTCGTCAAGACCGCCGACTGGATCATCGATCTCGGCCCGGAAGGGGGCGACAAGGGCGGGCGGATCGTCGCCGCCGGCACGCCCGAGGACGTCGCCGGGACCAAGGGCTCCTTCACCGGCGACTACCTGGGGCCGCACCTGAAGAAAAGAAGGAAAAAAGCGCCGAAGAAAAAGGTGGCGTGAGGCCGATCGGGAAGTTCCGGATGCCCCGCACGATGCCGAGTTTGGCGTAGGCCCGCTGGGCATCCCGCTCGGCGATGACGGGGATGAAGCTGGCGCGACTACGCCCCCGAGACCGGCCGGCGCAGGCCGGTTTCCTCCAGCAGAGGCAGCACGCGGTCAACGAAGAACGGAAGCTCTTTCTTGAAATCGAGGAAGCTTACGGTGGTGCCGGCAAACCCCGCTTTGTGCAATTCAACGAGATCCGCCGCGACCTTGTCCGGTGTGCCGATCAACGGCACGGACCCATGTCCCCCCGCCACCCGGCGGCGCTGCCGAAACACCTCATCGGGAACCGAACCCGAGGTTGCCTGCTTTGCGCCAACCCAATAGTCGAGCGCCTCGTTATCGGCCATCTCCACGGCATAGTAGTCGTAAAATTCCTCGGCCTCTTCCTGGGTTTCCCGGCAGACGACATGGGATATGCCGAAGATGCCCGCGTGGCGGCCGGCCTGGGAGGATGTTTCCTCGATTTCGGAAACCAGTTGACGGGCGTGATCCAGATCTCTGGGCACGGCAAACAGGAAATCCGCGGCTTTGGCGGCGAAAGCGCGGCCTGCCGCGGAACCGCCCGCCGACATGGTCACCGGCCGCGGCCGCTGAACGGTGACGGGAGACGTATAGGCGTCCTTGACCGAGTAAAACTCGCCCTCGTGATCGAAACGCTCGCCCGCGAGCAAGCGCGCAAAAATGTCATACCATTCGAAGCCCTGGTCGTAGCGCCGGTCATGGTCGATCAGTTCGGCGCCGAACATGTCGAACTCTTCCTGATTCCAGCCGCACACGATATTGAGCCCGGCGCGCCCGCCGCTGACGTGATCGATTGTCGCGACGGCCTTGGCCGCAAAGACGGGGTGCACGAGGGCCACATGCACGGTGACGAAGATGGACGTGTTTTCGGTGATGGCCGCGAGGGCGGCGCCTTGGGTCAGGGTTTCGTAGGACAGGGCGGCATTGTCGATCGACCCGCCATATCCCCGCCACCGGGCGAGCGGCAGAATGAGTTCGAAGCCCGCGGCATCGGCCATCTTCGCAACCGCTTCGATATCCTCCCATTTGGCTCGCCAGCGCTCGGGCGCCTTGGTGATGGCGAGGCCGCCTTCGCAGTTCATCCGCCAGATGCCGAGTTTGAAGTCGTTCGGGCCGAACATGGGATTGTCGCCGGTCATGACTATGTCCTCTCTTCCAGCTCAGGCCATGGGAGCCGTGCGGTTCGAACCGAAAAGAACCGGCCGGCCCATGGAGGCGCCGACGTCTCTCGCGGCCGGCGGTACACGTGGATGGCCGGGTCCGGGCCCGGCTCGGTCAATTCGGAGCGAATTGACCTTACATGACGCAGTCACTTTATGCCTCATCGCCGCAACACTCGTATGGCGGTTCAATTGAAGCCAAATCCTACACCCAGAACCGTTCCGCCGCTTTGTAGCCTTTCCACGCCTCGAGGGCGTGTTTCTCGCGCTTGATCGCCGCGTGGGCGTGCCAGCCGATGACCAGGCCGCCGGCATAGCGGAGCCGCCGCGCCTTGTCCTCGCCGCCGCCGGCGAGGCTCTCGACCAATCCCCGCGCGACCTCGATGTCGTTCTGAACGCCGAGATCGTCCTGCAGCACCTTCAACGACGCGAGGAACGGCTTCACCTTCGCCTCGTCGTAGAGCGGCGCGAAGAATTCGGCCGCGTAGCGCACCTTCTTGGCGTCGATCCGCAGCTCGTGACGCTCGGCGGCGCTCATCTTGGCGAAGCGCCTGCCCCGCTTGAGCAGCTTGCCGTGGGCCTTGTCAAGGGCCTCAGCCGCGAAATCGCGGCCGTCGGTGAACAGCCGGACGCCCGCCTCGCCTTCGACGCTCATCCGCCACGGGCGGGCATGGAGGAAATCGACCAGATCGATCTTGAGCCCGGTATATTCCGGCGACGACAGCATGGCGCCGGCCCGCGCGTAGGCCAAATCCTGCCGATGGACGACTTCCCCGGCCAGCAGCGCAAGGTCGGGGTCCTCGGGCATGGTCCGGGCGACCGGCCCCAGCACTTCCATTCCGAATACGTCCCAGTCCCGGGCCGGACCGAATTCATCGGCCGCCCATTTGAGCCGGCCGCCGAACTCGCGGCGGAGATGACCGGGCAGCAGCGGCTTGTAGATGGAGAACGCGGCGCGCATCCGCCGCAGCGCCACCCGCGCCTGGTGGACGCCCTCCTCATGGGACCGGGCGAGGACGCAATCCTCGTTGGCGCCCAGATGCTCAAGGCATTTGGTGAGCGAACCCACCAGCACCTCTTCGCCGGTTGCGCCTTCGGCCAGTTCCACCGGCATCTGTTTGCACCAGTGCGGCTTGCCGCCGTCGATCATCCGGTAGCCCTGCTCGGACTTGGAGCGCTTCACCAGCCGCACCGGGAAACTCTCGTTCAGCCGCCGGGCAATTTCGAACAGCACCGCCGGGTCGCCCGACTTCAGCTCCAGTTCAAGTTCGGTGATCGGAACGCTGCCGTCCGGGCCGGCGATTTCGCCGACATCGAGATCGCAGGAAATCTCGGTGCCTTCGTCGCCCACCAGATTGCGGGTCGTGCGGCGGATCCGGGTTTCGAACATGGGCTCGAAACGCTCGGCGGCCCGGTCCCCCAACTGGGCCCGGAACTCGGGATTGCCGTGGACGAACGCCCGGTCCGGCACCGGCCGGTTGATCTTCAGGTCCCATTCGTTGCGGGTGAACGCCTTCCCGGCGCTCGCCTTGATGGTCTGGGTATAGCCGCCCCGCTCCTTGCGCACGCGAAGGCTCAACCCGTGCCTGTACAGGGCCTTGTCCGGGGTATCGAAATAGGTGGCGTTGACCGCCCGGGTCGACGCCCGGCCGGTCTGCAACGCGCGCAGCCATGCGGCGTTGCGAAGCCGGTTGGCGAACGACTGGTCGAACTCGAATTTCAGCTCGAGTTCCTTGTTCGGGGCGGCCGAATCTCCGGTCTTCGGCGCCGCTTCATCCGGCGATGTTCTCATCGCGGTCCTGTCCCGTCCGGGTAGCGCAAATGACCGTTCTGCCTAGCACACCGGCAGCATCGTGGCGATTGATTTCAGGCCTTTACGACACTGGCCGGCGCGTTGCGTCCGGATCGCGTTACCCTGCGGCCACGGCTTCCACTTCGATGAGAAACGCCGGGCTCGCCAGCCGGCTGATATAGACCATGGTATTGGGCGGCGCGACGGCGCCGAAGACCTCGGTCCGCACCGCCCGCATGGCGTCCGAATCATCCGGGTCGGTCATG
>JAJECC010000135.1 GCA_022822205.1 Rhodospirillales bacterium
TTTGCGCTCGGCGGGGAAGACGACTTGGTGCGCCTCATCGCCCGGGTCTCCGCGCTCGGCAATTTCCTCGAGACCGACGACGGCGCAAATCTGCTGACGGCCTACAGGCGGGCCGCCAACATTCTCCGAATCGAGGAGAAAAATGACGGCGCGTCTTACGAGGGCGCCCCGGATACCGGCCTTTTCACCGAATCCCGGGAGACCCTTTTGTTCGAAAAACTCGCGGCGGCGGAGGCGCAAATCGCCCCGAATCTCGCCGGGGAGCGGTTCGATCAGGCAATGAACGAATTCGCCGCGCTGCGCCGTCCGGTCGACGATTTTTTCGACCATGTGACGGTCAATTGCGATGACCCGGCGCTTCGTGTAAACCGGCTGCGGCTTCTGTCCCGGATACGGGCGACCATGAACCGCGTGGCTGATTTTTCTCAAATCGAAGGGGGCGAGCGTTGACAGCGAAATTTGTCTACGCTTTTGGCGGCGGCACTGCCGAGGGCGGCGCCGACATGCGCAATCTGTTGGGCGGCAAGGGGGCGAACCTCGCCGAGATGGCCTCGTTGGGCCTGCCGGTTCCGCCCGGATTCACCCTGACCACCGAAGTCTGCAACGCCTACACCCGGGCCGGCGGCAGCTACCCGGACGGTTTGCGGGCCGAGGTCGAAGCCGCCTTGGCGGCGGTCGAGAAGACTATCGGCAAGACGTTCGGCGATCCGGACGATCCGTTGCTGGTTTCCGTGCGCTCCGGCGCCCGGGCCTCCATGCCGGGCATGATGGACACGGTTCTCAATCTGGGGCTCAACGATGAGACCGTCGGCGGGCTCGCCAAGTCCTCGGGCGACGAGCGGTTTGCCTGGGACAGTTACCGGCGCTTCATCCAGATGTACGGGGACGTGGTGCTGGGTGTGGAGCATCATCACTTCGAGGACATCCTGGCCGACCACAAGGACGCCAAGGGCGTCAGCCTCGATACGGATCTCGATGCCGGAGACTGGAAGAACGTCGCCGGCGACTTCGCGGCCAAGGTGGAGGAGGAACTGGGCGCGCCGTTTCCCCAGGACGCCAAGGACCAGCTTTGGGGCGCCATCGGCGCGGTGTTCGGCAGCTGGATGAACGACCGGGCGATCACCTACCGGCGGCTCCACGATATCCCCGAAGCCTGGGGCACGGCGGTCAATATCCAGTCCATGGTATTCGGCAATATGGGCGACGGGTCGGCGACCGGCGTCTGTTTCACCCGCAACCCGTCCACCGGCGAGAACGCCTTTTACGGCGAATATTTGATCAACGCCCAGGGGGAGGACGTGGTCGCCGGAATCCGGACGCCGCAACCCCTGACCGTGGCCGAGCGCGAGATAAACGGCGGCGACCTGCCCTCCATGGAAGAGAGCATGCCCGGGCTGTTCGGCGAACTGGATACGGTCCGCCAGAAGCTCGAAGCCCATTACAAGGACATGCAGGACATGGAATTCACGGTCCAGGACGGCAAGCTGTGGATGCTTCAGACCCGGACCGGCAAGCGGACCGCCAAGGCCGCCCTGAAGATTGCCGTCGATATGGCGGACGCCGGGCTCATTTCCCGCGACGAAGCCATCCGCCGCATCGATCCCGGACAGCTTGACCAGCTTCTGCACCCGACGCTGGACCCGGCGGCCAATCGAAATGTGCTGGCGCGCGGACTGCCGGCATCGCCGGGCGCCGCCTGCGGCAAGGTTGTGTTTTCCGCCGCCGAGGCCGAGGCCCTCGCGGCCCAGGGCGACAAGGTCATCCTGGTGCGGATCGAAACCAGCCCCGAGGATATCGGCGGCATGCATGCCGCCGAGGGCATTCTCACCACCCGCGGCGGCATGACGTCCCACGCCGCCGTCGTCGCGCGGGGCATGGGCCGTCCGTGCGTCGCCGGGGCCGGCGAGATACGGGTCGACTACAACGCCAGGACCCTGACCGCCATGGGCCAGACGGTGGGCGAGGGGGACGTGATCACCATCGACGGCGGACGCGGCGAGGTGATGCTGGGCGAGGTGAAGAGCATCCAGCCGGAACTTACCGGCGACTTCGGCACGCTCATGTCGTGGGTCGACGAGGTGCGCGAGCTTCGCGTCCGGACCAACGCCGAAACCCCCGAGGATGCCGAGACCGCGCGCAAGTTCGGCGCCGAAGGCATCGGCCTTTGCCGCACCGAGCACATGTTCTTCGATCCGGCGCGGATCGTGAATATGCGGGAAATGATCCTGGCCGCCGACGAGGATGGCCGCCGCGCCGCGCTCGCCAAGCTGCTGCCCTACCAGCGGGACGATTTCATCGAGTTGTTCACCATCATGAAGGGCCTGCCGGTAACGGTCCGGCTGCTGGACCCGCCGCTGCACGAGTTCCTGCCCAACACGGACGAGGAGATGGCCGAGGTCGCGGACGCCGCCGGCACCGAAATCCGTGAGGTAAAAGCCCGCGCCGCGTCGCTGCACGAGGCCAACCCCATGCTGGGCCTGCGGGGCTGCCGGCTGGGCATCATGTATCCGGAAATCTATGAGATGCAGTGCCGCGCCATATTCGAGGCCGCCTCCGAGGTTCAGAAAATCACCGGCGAGGCGGTCACGCCCGAAGTGATGATCCCGCTGGTCGGCGCCAAGGCGGAACTCGATATCCTCAAGGATGTCGTTGACCGGGTGGCGGCCGAAGTGAGGGAAGCCGGCGGTGCCGGCGTCGAATACATGACCGGGACCATGATCGAATTGCCGCGCGCCGCCCTGACGGCGGACGCCATCGCCGAAACCGCGGAGTTCTTCTCCTTCGGCACCAACGACCTGACCCAGACCACCTACGGGCTCAGCCGGGATGATTCCGGGTCGTTCCTCGACACCTACCGGTCGAAGGGCATCTACGAGACCGATCCCTTTGTCAGCATCGACCCGGCGGGCGTTGGAGAGCTCGTGAGAATTGCCGCCGAAAAAGGGCGGGCCACGCGAAGCGATATCAAGCTCGGCATCTGCGGAGAACATGGCGGCGATCCGGCGTCGGTCGCATTTTGCCACAAGGTCGGACTGGAATACGTGTCGTGCTCGCCCTATCGGGTGCCCATCGCCCGGTTGGCGGCGGCGCAGGCGGCGCTCGGCGTCGAGGCGCTGGTCAACGCGTAAGACCAACTAAAGCTAGCTGGCGGCTAAACCTGAACTCAGGGAGTTTAGTAAGCGCTTTTCGCCGTCCAATGACTTGGCGAACTGTGGGGGGTGAAAGTCTTTAATTATCTCTCGGAGCGCAGCTAGACTCTTTGGGCGATTCAATTTCTTTACCGAGGTCAGGCACAGCGCATAACCTTTGTTGGCGTTCACAAAATAGTCGTCGAATTCGTTTCGGCTGATACAAGATTTGGTCCCAACGATTTCCCAAATCTCATTTGGTGTACCTTCAATTAGCTCGGATAAATTTGCGACCGCTACGACCTCACCAACGGGTAGTGTCGCATAAATCCATAACCGTGCCTCTCCACTACAGCGAATAGGCTTTCGCCGCAATTCAACGGTTTTTCTACCGGCCATAATGTTCGACACGTGACGCGGGTTTATGGAAATGAGCAGGTTCTGCATTTCGAACTCTACTACTCAGAGAATCCCTCTGCACAAATGTTGCCGAGTGCAGTCGGAGATAGACTTTCAGCCGTAACTAAATTTCTACCGCTGACTGCTCCTAGTTCCTTTAACCGACCGAAAGTTACTGGATGGTAAAAGGGCTTAAAATTATCAAAGGTGATAATTTGAACACGGCCACCCGTGTCACTCATTCTTGAGAGCTCTGCTACGTCTAACACTCCTTGTCGGTAATATCGAACACAAGCCTGCTCAATCGGCTCAATGCTGTTTCCAGTTATTCTCCCGCAGCCTATCGCCTTTCCAGGGCCCTTCGATTTGCCAGAAACGTAGAAAACCAGCGGCGTTCCTGGTGATAGGAATTTCTGGCGGTTCGGCTTACGGTAATACGCCTTCTCCGATTTCAGCAACGCTTCCTTACCAGGAAACAGCAGAGTTTGGCTGTCGACTTCGCCGATTAGCTCTTCGGCAAATCCCGACAAGATAGGAATTATTGCACCTTGACGAGATGGGAACAAAAGTAGAACAGGTGAGGCTAGATGTTCAAGATCAAAATTCTTGATGAACCGAATTTCTCCTTGCCGATCTACTAACTCAATTCCTGATCGGTTGACTTGATCGTATCTGGGCATATCGCTGGGAAGTGAATAGTCGATCACCTCCTCAAGACTGCTCTTGAATTCGGGCCACGAAGCCCGCGTTACGACCGGGCCAAATACCAGCTTGTAGAGCGTCGCGAATGGCCTAGGTGTAGCGGTACTCGAACCAGGTCTGAAACCCCTGGATAGCGCGACCTCTTTCGTCTTGGTCTGTTCGGGGGAAAAATTTAGCTGGGCGGTAGTTGGTCCGAACCGGAGCAAATACCGATTGGCCAATTCGATGAAATGGTCGGCAATCATCTCTGACAAACCTACCGATTCGTCTATAAACAAAAAGACGCGAGCGTAACCGGTTATCGTTGATGGATGCTCAAACGACATCGTGCCGACGATGTTCGGGCCGACCCGCATGCAGTATCGTCGTCGGGGAAAATCGGTAGGACCTGGCGCCCAAATCGTTCTAACTTGCTGCGCATCGACTCCAATATCCTGTAGAAACCTCTCTACCTCTGGCCGCTGTCGTTCGCTGAATTCTGTCGAGGTTGCGAAATGCTGATCGCTAGCGATTTCAACGACAGATTCCGGTAACGGGTCCAATGATGGCTCAATGAAGTCGTCCGGAGATACGATCTCAAAGCCCCACCTCTCAGCAATTGATGAACGTTTCCTGAGGATTCCCGCATCGCTAGTGATGAAACCGCTGAGGCGATGGTGGATCGCTTGAGCTAGGTGATTAAGATCGGATCGCTCGCGGGGCCTCAGTTTGGACAGTGATCGAGTTGAGCCGAATAGGCAGGTTGAGAGCTCGGCTGGTAGATGCTCTAGTTCGGTTTCATCGACCTGCGGAAGACGAGGTAAGTTTTGTACCAACTCAATCATCGGATCGCGGGCATCTGATGTACGAGAGCGTTCTAACTCTTGCTCAAACTCACCTGTAACGAACAGCTTCATCGTGCCTGTGAACGCTGAATGGAATACCCGAACAACACCTTCGTCCCGGCGACTTGGGTCCACCAAATCTAACATCACGTTAATGTCCGCAGCGTAGGAAGGGGCCTCAATAGGTGACAAATCGCGGTACCGAATTCTTTCTGTAGTGAGCTGCCGGACCTCTAACAAATCGTGTCCAAACAAGTCAGGTGTTGAGAGCTGCCGAACACGAATATTCAGTATCCGTTTGGTAGTTTTTCCACCTGGAATCCGTCGAGTGGCGTGGAAACCTAGTCGGGCCCACACCTGATTGGCATCTGCTAAATCAGTTGCAACGCGTGCCGAGATAGTGAGGAAGTTTCGATTCTCTCCGTATTCAACGATCTGCTCAACTAGTGCGCGGGCAATACCGAGGCTCCGGAACTCGGGTGAGACATAGAGCTGAAAGATTTTTAGCGTTGGAAATGTCCCGCCGGTCAGGAGGTGCCCGACGTACTGGTTATCGCTCTCCGTTACAGCGACAAAGACCTTGTCCTGGATTGCCATTTGCTCGTACGCGCCGGCGGGAAGAAACCCGAAAATGCCACGATTGTCTTCTGCGGCTCCCCGAATTTGAGGCAGGTAGGCCTCTACCTCTGGGTAGCTATTGAAGATTTCTATCAGTGTACCAGGGGGCATCAGAACATTATCCAATGTGAGAAAAACCAACGACTTATGCAATCCTATTAAGGGAGCGTTGCATTACAAAGGCTTTCTGCGGATTCCCTCGCCGGATTCAATGCTTTAGGGTGTAGGTTGGCGAGGAAGATCGTTTATGGGCTATCTGGGAACCGGCCTGTTCACTCCGCCCGGCGGCAAGCAAAAAGGAGACATTTGATGACATTCCGGGCTTGTCCGCGTTGGGGTCTGGCAAATTGGCGGTTTGGTGCCTAGTGTCTGTTCTCTGCGAGCGCCCAATGGAGGACCCATCCCATGCCTGACGACGTCAAACCCGCCGGTCATACCGTCGCCACGGTCGACGATCTGGAGAGCCTCTATGGCGAGCTATCATTCCGGGCCGCCAACAAGACGCTGACGGCGCTCGACAAGCACTGCAAGGACTTCATTGCCCTGTCGCCGTTTCTGGTGATGGGAACCAAAGGCGATGTTTCTCCCAAGGGCGATCCGGCCGGTTTCGTGAAGGTGCTCGACGACAACACCATCGCCATTCCCGACCGAAAGGGGAACAACCGGCTCGACGGCTACCGCAACATCCTCGAAGACCCGACGGTGGCGCTGATATTCTTGGTGCCGGGCGTCAACGAGACGCTGCGGGTGAACGGGCGGGGCGAGATCTCGACGGACCCGGCGCTGCTGGCGTCGCTGGAGGAAAAGGGCCACGTCCCGGCGACGGCGTTGGTCGTTCATGTGGAGGAAGCCTTCCTGCATTGCGCCAAGGCGCTCATCCGTTCCGAACTTTGGAATGCGGACGCCCAGGTCGAGCGGTCCGCCTTGCCCAGCGCCGGCCGGATGCTCGCCGATCACATCGGCCAAAGCGAAAACGGCGAACGGCAGGACGCCGAATACCAGAAGGGAGTGCGCGAGACGCTCTATTAGCG
>JAJECC010000101.1 GCA_022822205.1 Rhodospirillales bacterium
TAATCTCGTGTCTCATGAGCAGCCGCTGGTCGCCCCGCAGGTTACGCACTTCATGCAGGTGCCGTTGCGCACCAGCGTGAAGTTGCCGCATTCGCCGCAGGCGTCTCCTTCGTAGCCCTTCATTTTCGCTTCGCGGACCGCGTCGAGACGAGTCTCGCCGGCCGCGATGATCTGTTCGCTGATAACCATCGCCTCGGCGCTTGCCGGCGCGCCGTCGGGCGTGGATTCCGACTCCACGCTCATGGTTGCCGCGGCGCCGTTGCCGCTACCGGCGCCGCTGGATCCGTTGGTGCCCTCGGCGCCGTTGCCGCGGCCGCCATTGACCACCAGGAAGTTGCTCCGCACGTAGCCGGTACTGGCGAGGCGTTCGACCACTTCCTTCGTGTCGTCGGACAGCAGTTCTTCGTCGTTGCCGCGGCCGACCGTGTCGGGCGCCAGATCGTCCGGCCGGACGTGGGAGAGATCATGGCGGCCGAGATAGGACACGGCGAGTTCGCGGAAAATGTAGTCGAGGATCGACGTCGCCATCTTGATGGAGTCGTTGCCTTCGACCATGCCGGACGGCTCGAACCGGGTGAAGGTGTAGGCCTCGACGAACTCTTCCAACGGCACGCCGTATTGGAGCGCGATGGAAATGGCGATGGCGAAGTTGTTCATCAGGCTGCGGAAGGCGGCGCCTTCCTTGTGCATGTCGATGAAGATTTCGCCGACCCGGCCGTCCTCGTACTCGCCGGTCCGGAGGTAGACCTTGTGCCCCCCGACCGAAGCTTTCTGGGTGTAGCCCTTGCGGCGGTCCGGGAGCCGCCGGCGGTCGGCGATGTAGCGCTCGACCACCCGCTCGGCGACGATTTGCGCCCTGAGCGCCGCCGGCTGATCGGCGACCGCATCGGCCAGACTCTCCGTCTCGTCCTCGTCGACCAACTGGGCATTCAGCGGCTGGGACAGTTTGGAGCCGTCGCGGTAAAGAGCGTTGGCCTTGAGGCCCAGCTTCCAGGACAGCATATAGGCGTTCTTGCAGTCCTCGATGGTCGCCGAGTTGGGCATGTTGATGGTTTTGGAGATGCTGCCCGAAATGAACGGCTGCGCCGCGGCCAGCATCCGGATATGGCTGTCGGTGCCGAGGAAGCGCTTGCCGTCGCGCCCGCACGGGTTGGCGCAATCGAAGACCGGCAGATGCTCGTCCTTCAGATGCGGCGCCCCTTCCAGGGCCATGGCGCCGCAGACGTAGGTATTGGCCGCGGTTATATCGTCCTTCGAGAAACCCAGGCCTTGCAGCATGTCGAAGGACATGTCGTCCAGCTGGGCCTCGGTGAAGCCCAGAACCTCGGTGCAGAATTCGATGCCGAGGGAGAATTTGTTGAAGGCGAATTTGATGTCGAAGGCGTCGGCCAGCGCGTTTTCAATAGCCTCGATGGCCTCGTCGGTGAAGCCTTTCTCGGCCAGCGCCCGGTGATTGATCGCCGGCGCGCCTTTCAGCGTCCCGTGGCCGACCGCATAGGAAATCATGTCCTTGATCTCGGTCGCGGCGTAGCCCAGGCGTTCGAGGGCGTCCGGGACGGTGCGGTTGATGATCTTGAAGTAGCCGCCGCCGGCCAGCTTCTTGAATTTGACCAGGGCGAAGTCCGGCTCCACGCCGGTGGTGTCGCAATCCATGATCAGGCCGATGGTGCCGGTGGGCGCGATCACCGTGGTTTGCGCGTTGCGGAAACCGTGCTGTTCGCCCAGCGCCAGGGCGTCGTCCCAAGCGGCCTTGGCATCGGCGATGATCGGGCCGGCGGCGCTGCCGCCGGCGTCTTCCAGCGGCACCGGCGGCATGGACAGGTCCTCGTAACCGCTCTTCTCGCCATATGCCGCCCGGCGGTGGTTGCGGATCACCTTGAGCATCGGCTCGGCATTCGGCTCGTAGCCCGGAAACGGGCCCAGCAACTCGGCCATTTCGGCGGATGTCGCGTAGCACACGCCGGTCATCAGCGCGGTGATCGCGCCGGCGATACGGCGGCCCTCGTCGCTGTCGTAGGGAACCCCCATGGACATGAGCATGCCGCCGATATTGGCGTAGCCGAGGCCGAGGGTGCGGTAGCGGTAGCTGAGCTCGGCGATTTCCCTGGACGGGAACTGCGCCATCATCACCGCGATCTCCAGATTGACGGTCCACAGCCGGACCGCATAGGAGAAGGCGTCGCAATCGAAGCTGCCGTCGCCGCGCTGGAAGGCCTTGAGGTTCAGCGATGCCAGATTGCACGCCGTATTGTTGAGGAACATGTATTCGGAGCATGGGTTGGAGCCGTAAATGCGATCCGAATTAATGCAGGTGTGCCAGTCGTTGATGGTGGTATCGAACTGCAGTCCCGGATCGGCGGAACCCCAGGCGGCTTCGGCGATCCCATCCCAAAGCTCGCGCGCCGGTACGCGTTTGGCCACCTCACCATCGGTGCGCCGGATCAGATCCCAGTCGGCATCCTTCTCGACGGCGCGCAGAAACTCATCGGTGACCCGCACGGTGTTGTTGGAGTTCTGGCCCGAAACGGTGAGATAGGCTTCCGAGTCCCAGTCGGTGTCGTAGGTTGGAATTGCAACCTCGCGGTAACCCTGTTTGGCGAACTCGATGGCCCGCTGGACGCAGTTTTCCGGGATCATCGATTTGCGGGCGCCGAGGACCGCGGTCTTGAGCTCCTCATTGGTCTTGGGATCGAACTTGTCGTCGCCGTCGCCAGCGTGACAGGCATCGACCACGGCGTTCATGTGTTTCTCGAGGAGTTTGGACCCGGCGACCAGGGCCGCGACCTTGTTTTCTTCCTTCACCTTCCAATTGATGAAGGCCTCGATGTCCGGGTGGTCCACGTCGAGGATGACCATCTTGGCCGCCCGCCGGGTGGTGCCGCCGGATTTGATCGCGCCCGCGGCCCGATCGCCGATTTTCAGGAAGCTCATCACGCCCGACGACTTGCCGCCGCCGGAGAGCGGCTCACCCTCGCCGCGGAGATTGGAGAAATTGGTGCCGGTGCCGGACCCATACTTGAACAGCCGCGCCTCACGGACCCACAGGTCCATGATGCCGCCCTCGTTCACCAGATCGTCGGATATGCCCTGAATGAAGCAGGCGTGGGGCTGCGGATGCTCGTAAGCCGACTTGGAGCGGGTCAGCCTGCCGGTCTTGAAATCGACGTAGTGGTGGCCCTGCGCGGGGCCGTCGATGCCATAAGCCCAGTGCAGCCCCGTGTTGAACCATTGGGGCGAGTTGGGCGCCACCATCTGCCGGCACAGCATGGCGCACATTTCGTCGTAGTACGCGCGGGCGTCGTCCTCTCCATCGAAGTAGCCGCCTTTCCAGCCCCAGTAGGTCCAGGTGCCGGCAAGGCGATGGAAGACCTGCCTCGCGGACGATTCGCCGGTGTAGCGCTCTCCCTCGGGCAGTTCGGCGAGTTTCTTTTCGTCCGGGACGCTGCGCCATAGCCAGGATGGGACGTCGTTTTCCTCGACCCGCTTCAAGTGGGCCGGTACGCCGGCTTTACGGAAATATTTCTGGGCCAGAACGTCACAAGCGACTTGCGACCAGCCGGCAGGGACCTCGATGGCTTCGTGCCGGAAGACCAGCGACCCGTCCGGATTGCGAATTTCGCTTGATGTGGTCCGGAACTCCACCCCCGCATAAGCACCGGAACCGACATTCGTAAACTGGCGTGAAACCCTCATTTTACCCCCGATTTTCCCCGGCAAAGACCGACAGTGCGCCTTCTTCGAGCTCTTGAAGCTGTTCCCAGGACGGTCCGTCGCTTTGCCATAATGCCCACTACATCTTGTGGGCCACGGCCTCTTAGGACCAAAAATCTAGCGGAGGCAATTTAGCGAGGCAATAACTTTTTTCAATATTTTGCGTTTTTTGTGAAAGATTATTACTAGATATTGTAGTAATTCGAAGTAATTCAAAGGGTTGGATTTCGCACCTGAAACGCTGCCTCAGTTTATCCACAAGCTTGATCCGGGATGTGGATAATTCAAAAAATATCCTTTAATTACAAAGTTTAAACGGACATTTCTAATGTCCGGCGTGGGCTCGGTGCCGTTGCGCCGCCGTGTTTTGGGAATGACTCTTATATGCAAATTCGCCCAATTACTTGCCGGCGAATCCCGGCAATTCGGCGGCGATGGTTCGGCCGTTGAGGCATCGGGCGAACTGCGATATTGACATCGACAGCGGGTGCCCACATCTTGCCTCGCAATCATCGAGCGGACGCGGACATGTCGATCGGCACCTTCATTTATACGCTCCTGAACGGCGATTTGGTCGGGACCGACGAGTTCGGCAACAGGTATTACCGCGGCAAGGGCCGAAAGCTCAACGGCCGCGAGCGCCGCTGGGTGGTCTATAAGGGCGACGTCGAAGCGTCCAAGGTTCCGCCAGAGTGGCACGCCTGGCTCCATCATACGGTCGACGATCCGTTGACCGAAGAGGCGGCCGCCGCCCGCGCCTGGCAGAAAGATCACCTGCCGAACGTGACCGGCACGGCGCACGCCTACCGGCCCGCCGGCCACGACTACATGGGAGGCGAGCGCAAACGGGCGACCGGCGACTACGAAGCCTGGACGCCGGAATAGGCCGGTCCCCGTGAGCGAGGAATCCAGACACAGCATCGTCGGGTTCGTCGCCCTCCTGGCGCTGCTCGTCCTGGGCGTGCTGTCGTTCGCCACAACCACCACCGAAAAGACCGCCGGCTTCGATATCACCGCGGATTTTGACCGGGTGGACGGCCTGTCCGTCGGCGATGAGGTGCTGATGAGCGGGATCAAGATCGGCGAGGTTACCCGGATGATCCTGACCGAGTCCTTCCGCGCCCGGCTGACCCTGAATATCGATGACGGGGTGGAACTGCCGTCGGATTCGGATGCCCGCATCCTGACCGACGGCCTTTTCGGCTCGAAGTTCATCGAGGTAAACCCCGGGGCCGAGGAGGAAATTCTCGAAGCCGGCGGCGAAATCGAGTTCACGCAGGAATCACTGGTATTGCAGGACCTGCTCGATCAGGTCATCGGACAGGGCAGATCGGCGCAGGCCGAGAGGGCGAAGAAATGAACAAGAACCTCATCGAGACCGTTATGGGCGCCGTGGTTCTCGGCGTGGCTGTCGTCTTCGTCTGGATTTTCTTTACGACGACGCAGGTTCAGACGGTCGACGGCTATCGGATTACCGCGCTCTTCACCAAGGTCGGCGGGCTGCGGTCGGGCAGCGACGTTCGGGTGAACGGCATCAATGTGGGCACGGTCGCCGACCGGCGGCTGAGCGAGGATTTCGATGCCGTGGTGACCATGACCATCGATGACGCCGTGCGGCTTCCCGCCGATACGACCGCTATCGTCACCGGCGACGGTCTGCTCGGGGGCACCTATATCCGCCTGCTGCCGGGCCGTTCGGCGGAAAAACTGGCGCCCGGCGGGCAGCTCGCCAAAACCGAGGATTTCAAGACCATCGAGGACCAGGTGGGCGAGATCATATTTCTCGCCACGGGGGGCTCCAACGGCGGCAATTGAGCGAGGCTGGTATGGCCGACCATTGGGATCCCGGCGCCTATGACCGGAACGCCCGGTTCGTTTCCGATCTCGGCGCGCCGGTTCTCGAACTGCTTGCGCCGCGGCCGGGCGAGCGGATTCTCGATCTGGGATGCGGCGATGGGCCGTTGACCGAAAAGATCGCCGCCGCCGGGGCCCAGGTGGTCGGTGTCGATGCCAGCCCCAACCAGGTGAAGGCGGCGCGGGCCCGGGGGCTGGATGCCCGGGTGATGTGCGGCGACGCCCTGACGTTCGAGGATGAATTCGATGCGGTGTTCTCGAATGCGGCGTTGCACTGGATGACGGCGGCCGACGAGGTCATCGCCGGGGTCCGCCGCGCGCTCCGGGACCGGGGCCGGTTCGTCGGCGAGTTCGGCGGCGCCGGAAATGTCGCCCATATCCAGGCCGCGCTTCATCGCCGTCTGGGCGAGCGGGGCGTGGACGCGGCGGCGGTCGATCCCTGGTATTTCCCCGGCACGACGGAATATGGGGCCAAACTCGCCGCCGGCGGCTTCGAGGTGATGCGGATTGAACTGATCCCGCGGCCGACGCCGCTTCCGGGGGACATGCGGGACTGGCTGGCCATTTTTTCGCAAGCCTTCACCGACGCCCTTCCCGACGGCGATGTCGAGGGCTTCGTTGCCGAGGTAATCGACGATGTCCGCCCCCATCTGTGCGGCGAGGACGGGAACTGGACGGCCGACTACGTGCGCCTTCGTTTTGCCGCAATCAGGCGTTAGGCCCGGCGAGATGACCGAACTTCAAGAATGAACGGCATGACGCGTTTCCTTGCTCCGCTCCTGTTCGCGGCCGCGATTCTGTTCGTGCCGGGAGACCTCCCGGCCGAGCCCTATTCGATGGCCGTGCTGCAGGGCCTCGACAAAGTGACTGCCCGGGTGTCCACCTTCGAGGCGCCGGTCGGGGACACGGTGCGGTTCGGGACCCTCGAAATCATCGCCCGACGTTGCGACAAGAAGCCGCCGGAGGAGCCGCCGGAGAGCGCGGCATTTTTGGATGTCTGGGAGGTTCGCCCCAACGAGCCGGCGCTCAGCGTCTATCGCGGCTGGATGTTCGCGTCGAGCCCGGCGCTCGCCGCCATGGAGCACCCGGTCTATGACGTTTGGGTGATCGACTGCAAGAACGCTTCGGCTTCGTCCGCCGAGTGATCGGACGACCGCCGGCTGTCGAAAACGGCATCCGTGCGCAGCGCCCGGTTTAGCATCGACAAATAGTCGTGGCGGGGTATTTCCACGTTTCCGAACTGGCTCAGGTGTTCGGTGACGAACTGGGTGTCGAGGAGGGTGAATCCGTCCGCCCTGAGACCCGCCACCAGGTGAACCAGGGCGACCTTGCTGGCATCCCGCGCCTTCGAAAACATGCTCTCGCCGAAGAATGCGGCCTTCAGCACCACCCCGTACAGTCCCCCGGCCAGTTCCCCGTTCCGCCAGCACTCCACCGAATGGGCGTGGCCGCGCTCGTGAAGCGCGGTATAGAGCCGCAAAATATCGTCGTTGATCCACGTCTCGTCGCGGCCCGGCGCCGGCGCGGCGCAATTCTCCATGACCTGGCGGAACGCCTTGTCGCGGGTGACCTCGAAGGGCCGCCGCCGGACGGTCCTGCGGAGGCGGCGCGGCACATGGACGCCGTCCAGCGGCAGGATGCCGCGAAACTCCGGGTCGACCCAGAACAGGGTCCGGTCGTCCCGGCTCTCCGCCATGGGAAATATACCGGCGGCATAGGCGCGCAGCAGGACATCCGGCGTCAATCTCAAATCTTCGGGATCGTTGTCGTGGGTCGACACGGTTGCTCCCGATGTGACGGTCCTAATAGTTCGCGGCGGCGTCCAGGGCAAGAAGATAGCCGTGGCCGCCGAAGCCGGCAATGATCCCCCGGGCGGCGCGGGAAACATAGGATTTGTGGCGGAACTCCTCGCGCCGATAAATATTGGACAGGTGCACCTCGATCACCGGGACGCCGCAGCCCTTCAGGGCATCGAGGATGGCCACCGACGTATGGGTGTAGCCGCCGGCATTGAGAATGACGGCGTCGAAATCCCGGCCGCCCTCCTGAATCCAGTCGACCAGATCACCTTCGCTGTTGCTCTGGCGGCAGTCGACGGTCAGGCCGAGTTCGCCGGCCCTGGCCGCACAGGCCTCCTCGATCTGGGCCAGAGTTTCCGCGCCGTAAATCTCCGGCTCCCGGGTTCCCAGCAGGTTGAGATTCGGCCCGTTCAGGATCAGAATTTTCTTTGCCATGTCGTGTCCTCGCGCGCCGGGGCCGTAACCCGCGCCGCAATTCCGGCAGCCGCCGGCCCGTACAGTCGTCCCGGGCTACAATGCGGTTGAAAGGCCGGGGATCGGCTACCATACTTGCGCCGAACGGCCCCATTGTGAGCCGTACCCCCTTAATGAACGTTTAATAATTGGCATCAAGATGAATGTGACCATAAATGGCGAGGCGCGCGATATCGACGCGCCGGTGACCGTGGAGGGAATGTTGGCCGGCCTCGGGCTCGACGCCCGGAAGGTCGCGGTCGAACGAAACCTGGAAATCGTGCCCAAATCCCGATACGGCGATATTGATGTGACCGAAGGCGACAAGTTCGAAATCGTCCACTTCATCGGCGGCGGAGCGCCGGAGGGGACGGGCACGCCGCCCAGCGGCGATACCTTCGAGATCGCCGGGCGGACCCTGTCCTCGCGGCTGATCATCGGCACCGGCAAGTACAAGGACTTCGAGCAGACCGCACGCGCCCTGGAAGCCTCGGGCGCGGAAATCATCACCGTGGCCGTCCGCCGGGTGAATGTCACCAACCCGGACGAGCCCATGCTGGTCGATTTCGTCGACCCAAAGAAATACACCTACCTGCCCAACACCGCCGGGTGCTTTACCGCCGACGATGCGCTCAGGACCCTCCGGCTGGCCCGCGAGGCCGGCGGCTGGGATTTGGTCAAGCTGGAGGTTCTGGGCGATCAGAAAACCCTTTACCCGCATGTCACCGAGACCCTGAAGGCGGCCGAGGCGCTGATCGGGGACGGGTTCAAGGTCATGGTCTACACGACCGATGACCCGATCCTGTCGAAGACCCTGGAGGATATGGGCTGCGTCGCCATTATGCCGCTGGCGGCGCCCATCGGGTCCGGGCTCGGTATCCAGAATCCGGTGAACCTCAGGCTGATTATCGAGCAGGCGAATGTGCCGGTGATCGTCGACGCCGGCGTGGGGACCGCCTCGGATGCGGCGATCGCCATGGAGCTCGGCTGCGACGGGGTCTTGATGAACACGGCGATCGCCGAGGCGCAGGACCCCATCAGGATGGCCCGGGCCATGCGGCTGGCCATCGAGGCCGGCCGGCTGGCCTATACGGCGGGGCGCATGCCGAAAAAGAAATACGCCGATCCGTCCTCGCCCCTTGCCGGGTTGATCTAGGCCGGGGGATCGGCGCCCCGCACTAAGCCTTGCAACTGCCGGGTACTCGGGATAGGCACATGATCAACACCCGGGATTGGGGTAGGGGACATCGCATGAGTGAACTTGGCGCATGAGCGAACCCGGCACGCGCCGGAGCCACGAGGTCCTGGCCATCGGCCTGGTCTCCTTGGCTCATTTTTTCAGCCACTTCTACATCCTCGTGGTGCCGTCGCTGCTGCCGCTGATCAAGGCCGATCTCGGCGCCGAGAGCGCCTTCGTGCTGTTCGGCCTGATCATGACCGCTTATGCCGGCATGTCGGCGGCCGGCCAGTACCCCGCGGGCGTGGTCATGGACCGCTACGGCGCGCGGCTGTTCATCATCTTCGGACTGATCGGCATTTCGGTCTGCATGTTCCTCATGGGGTTCGCCAGCTCGGTGGCGGTGCTCGTCGTCCTCGCCGCAATTGCCGGACTGTGCGACAGCCAGTTTCACCCCTCCGACTACACCATCATGACCGCCCGGGTCCGCGGGCCGTGGCGGGGCAAGGCCTACGCCATCCACACCAGCGCCGGCTTCCTGGGTTTCGCCGCGACGCCGACCGTGGTCAGCTTCCTGGCGCCGAACTTCGATTGGCGCGAGATCATGCACATCCTCGGCATCGCCGGGATGATCGGCGCCGTGGCGCTGATCATCTTCGCCCGCTTCCTCAACGACCGGGAGTTCGCGGCGCCCGCCGCCCAATCCGATACCAGTACGGCCGACACCGGCAGGGCCGCCGGCAGATCGTTCATCTTCACCACGCCGATTCTATTGATGTTCGGCTTCTACGTGGCGACCGCCTTGTCGGGGAACGGCATCCAGACGTTCGGCATTCCGGCGATGATCGAGATGTTCGAGATCGACCTTGTGGCCGCCAACCAGACGCTGGCCATCTATCTCTGGGGCATCACCATCGGGGTGTTCGCCGGCGGCATGGTCACCACCTGGCTCAAGCGCTTCGACGCCATCGCCGCCGTCGGCTACTCCCTTTCCGCCGCCGTCCTGATCCTCGTCGGCATGTCGGTGATGCCGGTGAGCGGCGTGGTCATCGGGCTTGCATTCGTCGGTTTCATGATCGGCGCGGTGATGCCGTCCCGGGACCTGATGGTCGCGGCCATTGCGCCAGCGGGCGCGACCGGCAAGGCGTTCGGCTTCGTCTCCACGGGATTTTCCGTCGGCGGGTTCTTCGGCCCGGTGCTTTACGGCTCGATCATGGATCAGAACGCGCCGGCGTGGCTGTTCTTCACCTCCGCGGTCCTGATGCTGGTTACGCTGGGCTTCGCCGTCGCCGCCGGCTGGGCGGCGCGCTCCCGCGGCGCCCGAAAAACGGTCCAGCAGCCCGCCGAGTAACCGGGCCGCCATGACGCCCGAGACCGCGTTCGTTCTGAACACCTTTTCGCTGCTGCTCTGGGCCGTCCTGGTCATGTGGATGTGCGCCGGGTTCACGATGCTGGAAGCGGGATCCGTCCGGAGCAGGAGCGCTTCGGTGATCTGTCTCAAGAATATCGGCGCCTATGCGACGACGGCGATCGTCTTCTACATCGTCGGCTACAACCTGATGTTCGTGGGTGTCGACGCGGGCGGGTGGATCGGATCCCCGGCGCTGCTCCACGGTCCCACCGGGGCGGAGCGGGCATTGTTGGGCGGCGACGATGCCGCGGCCGCGGAGGTCACGGGCAGGGGCCGGGCCGCGATGGCCGACTGGCTGTTCCAGATGGTGTTCGTGGGTTCGGTGGCCTCGATCGTGTCGGGAACGCTCGCCGAGCGCGTCAAGCTTCATTCGTTCCTGCTGTTCATCGCCGTACTCGCGGCGTTCATCTATCCGGTGATCGGGTCCTGGACCTGGGGCGGCGGCTGGCTCGCCGCGATGGGCTTCAGGGATCTGGCGGGTTCGACGATCGTCCACTCGACGGGCGGCTGGGCGGCGCTCGCCGCCGTTCTGGTGGTCGGCGCCCGGCGAGGCAAATTCCGGCCCGACGGGACGGTCAGGCAGACGCCACCGAACAACGTGCCCATGGTGACCCTCGGCGCGTTCATCATCTGGCTGGGGTTCCTCGCGTTCAACGCCGGTTCCCATACCGGGCTGACCGGCGTTCCGGACGCGGTTGTGCTGAGCAGCATCTTCGTCAACACGAATTTGGCGGGCGCGGCCGGGTTCGTCGCGGCGGTGTGCCTGTCGCGCTGGGTCCTGGGAAGGGTAGACCTGTTCGCCTCGCTGAACGGCGGGATCGGGGGGCTGGTGGCGATCGCCGCCGCTCCCGGCATCCCCGACCATCTCTGGGCCGTGGCTATCGGCGGGATCGGCGGGGTGCTTTGCCTGCTGGGCATCAAGCTGCTGGAACGCCTGAGGATCGACGACGAGGTGGGCGCCATTCCGGCACATCTGGGGGCCGGGCTTTGGGGCACGCTTGCCGTCTGCATCGAGGGGGGCGGCGATCCGGCCGTTCAGGTCCTCGGGATCGCGGCGGTCGGCGGGTTCGCATTCGGCGTTTCCCTGCTCGCCTGGCTGGCGATCGATTACGCGGCCGGATGCCGAATTTCGGAAACCGCCGAGCGGCTCGGACAGGACGCCGTTCTCGGCATCGAGTCCTTCCCGGAATTCGTCCGAAGCAAAGAAGACGAGCGATGACGCACTTTGGCGACACACGTGGATGGCCGGGTCGGGGCCCGGCCATGACGGATCGTTTTCATGCCGGCGGCCCGCCGGGCAGCGTCTACCAGTCGTTCCGCAGCTCCCGGAGTTTCAGGAACACCGTCTTCTCGTCGGGCTCGTCGGGGAGGTCGGGGAAGGCTTCCCGCAGCCGGGCGATCACCGTCGGGCTGTGCAGCCGGAAGAAGGTGTTGACCTCTTTCTCCAGCGCCAGCGTCGTCACCATCGCCCGGTTGGTGTCCTGGCCCGCGACCTCTTCCTTGAGGCTGGCGGCGCGCGCGTTGTCGGGCTCCCGGTCGAGGGTGAAATCGAGATTGTTCTCGATGTAGTCGTGGCCGGGGTAGATCAGCGTATTGTCCGGGAGGGTCGCGAGCTGCCTGGCGAACGTTTCGTAGAGCGGCTCCGGGTGGCCGCCGCCCTTGCAGTGTCCGGCGCCCGCATTGAACAGCGTGTCGCCGCAGATCAGCGCCGGCTGATCGGTGCGCGACAGCAGGCAGACGTGGCTCATGGTATGGCCCGGGGTGTCCATGGCCTCGAGCTCGACGGTCCTGCCCACCTTCACCACGTCGCCGGCATCGAGGCCGATATCCATGTCCGGGATGTCGTCCCTGGCCTTGGCGCTGGCGAGAATCCTGGCGCCCGTGGCCTCGACCATGCCGCCGTTGCCGCCGGTATGATCCTTGTGGTGGTGGGTGTTGAGGATCTGGGTGATTTCCCAGCCCTTGTCCCTGGCGGCATCCAGGCACTGGCCGAACTCCAGCGGATCGACGGCGAGGGCCTCGCCGGTTTCCGGGCAGGCGATCAGGTAGTTGAAATTGCGGAAATTATTGTTGGTCCAGATTTGCTCGACAATCATGTGGCATCTCCCTTGCGGATGCGGTCCGCGTGAGTTTAGCTGCCCGGCATGACGACTAAAATAACCAAATCGGTGATGGCCGAGGCGTTGACCGAACTCGCCGGGCGCGATCCGGACATCAGGCGCGCCTACGGGGAGCTCGGCCCGCCGCCCCTGCGCGGCCGCCCGCCGGGCTTCGATTCCCTGTTCAAGATCATCTGCGCCCAGCAGGTTTCGACCGCGTCGGCCCGGGCCATCCAGGCGCGGCTCAACGAATATGCCGACCCCATGACCCCGGAGGTTTTCCTGGGTCTCACCGACGACGATCACCGGAAGGTCGGCCTGAGCCGCCAGAAGGGGACCTATGGCCGCGCCATCGCGAGAGCCCTGGTGGACGGCGACCTGAGCCTCCGTTCGGTGGCCCGCCAGGCCGATGACGACGCCATCGAGGCGATGACCGCGCTGAAGGGCATCGGCCCGTGGACCGCGCAGGTCTACCTGCTGTTCGCCCTGAAGCGGCCCGACCTGTGGCCGGTGGACGACCTCGGTATCGTCGTCGGTTACCAGAAGCTCAAAGGGCTGCCCGCGCGCCCCACCCGCGCCGAGATGCTGGAGGCGGGCGAAATCTACCGCCCCTGGCGCAGCGTCGCCGCCCGGTTCATGTGGCACGTGGTGAATTCGGAACGGGCCGAAAAGGACCGGATGTAGGGCTTATCCGATTTCCGCCGATTGGTCCGAGAAGTTGATGGTGACCTGGAACGACCCCTCGTTCATCTTCCACTTGCGGAGCTCGTAGGAGCGCACCCCGGTGGAGTGCATGGGGTCGGAATCGGCGATTTTCCTGGCCTCGCCGAAATCCCCGGCCCGGATGATGATCATCCCGAACGCGGGCGCGTCCGCGCCTTCGTCGAACACCGGACCGGCGCCGTAGAGAATTCCCTCCTTCTCCAGCCGCACCTGATGATCGAGGTGGGCGGGCGAGACCTCGAGCACCTTTTCGCGCGGCGCCTCGGGCTTCGAGAAAATGACGTAGAGTTCCTTGCCCAGGTAGCTGGTGATCCGCTCCTGGAGCGCTTGTTCCTCGGCCATGGTTCCCCCGGGAGTTACGGCGCTACATGGCGCCCGGCTGGTAATACGGATTGGCGCCGCCCGCATGATCGGTGACATCGAGCACCTGGCTGATGGCGGGCACGGCTTCCTTGATTTCCGTTTCGATGCCTTGCTTGAGGGTGGCGTCGGCCATCCCGCAGCCTTGGCAGCCGCCTTCGAGGCGGACATAGGCGATGTCGCCCTGCACGTCGATGAGCGAAATATGGCCGCCGTGGCTGGCGACGGCGGGGTTGATCCGCTCGTCCAGCACCGTCTGGATGCTTTGGGCCTCGACCGTGTCCAGTCCCGGCTTCGGCAGCGCATCGCGGTAATCCTTCACCGCGACCACCTCCGGTACGTAGTGCCGCAGCACGTTGGTCATGCCGCCGACCAGCGAGAAGGCCGATCCCTGGAACTCGACCAGCACGTCGCCGTTCTTGAAATCGACGAAATCGACATCGCCGCCGGTCTGCTGGGCGGCCGGTTTGATCCGGGTGTCGATAATTTCCCTGATCTGGGCGACGATCGATTCGTCGGCGGGGGCGTCCTCGGCTGCCTCGGCTTCCATGCCGTGCATGGCAGGCGCGCCGGAAGTGTAGTGATCCATGATCGCGCCGAGGACCATCGGCTTCATCACCAGCCAATCCAGGTCCGGGTCCTTTTCGACCACCACGTGATCGGCGTGGAGGGTGATTCCGGCGACGCCGTCGACACCGAACAGCCGCTCGGCAAGCGGCGACCGCTCCGCCGATTCCTCGTCGGGGAACTCCGCCGAACCGCCGGGCAAAACGGCCTCGCCGGGAAAAAATTTCAGCCGATCCGGGTCGGGCAGGGCTTCGGTTTGAATGAACATTCTTTACCTCATCAATGCGCCGGGCGGCGGCAATCGCCGGCGCTTACCATAGTTCCGGGGGATATTTATATCGCCCACAAAAAATGTCCAGGTATTCTGGTCGGGTATTGCCGGATTTTCCCTTTAAAGCCGGTGAAATTATCGTATAACCCGGCGCTCGACCCTGGAAGCGCCCGGTAAGCGCCTAGGAAGCGCCCATGACACCTAAAATCGATCGATTTCTCGCCGAGCGGCAGCCGGACACCCCCTGTCTGGTGGTCGATCTCGACGTTATCTCGGCAAACTTCGGGGCTTTGCGGTCGGCGCTGCCGCAAGCTGAAATCTACTACGCGGTGAAGGCCAATCCGGCCTCGCCGGTGCTTCAGCGGCTGGTCGAGCTCGGTTCCAGTTTCGATGCGGCGAGCCTGCCCGAGATCGAGCGATGCCTGACCGCCGGCGCGGACCCTTCGAGCATTGCATTCGGCAACACCGCCAAGAAGATGGGCGATATCGCCGGCGCCCACAGCCGGGGTGTGCGGCTGTTCGCGTTCGACAGCGAACCGGAGCTGGAAAAGCTCGCCGTGGCCGCACCGGGTTCCGAGGTGTTCTGCCGCATGCTGGTCGCCAACCGAGGCGCGGCCTGGCCGCTTTCCGGCAAATTCGGCTGTTCGGCGGAGATGGCCGTCGATCTGATGATCAAGGCGCGGGACATGGGCTTGGCCGCGCGGGGCATCTCTTTCCATGTCGGCTCCCAGCAAACCGAGCCGGGCGCTTGGCAGGCGGCCATCGGCGAGGTGGCGCGGATATTCACTACGCTGGCGGAAAAGGGGATCAGCCTGGACCTGGTCAATCTCGGCGGCGGTTTCCCCATCCGCTACCGGGACGACGTTCCGGGTCTGCTGGCGGTGAGCGAAGCGATCCGGACCGCGATTGCCCGCGCCTTCGGCAACCGGCCGCCGGGGCTGATGATCGAACCCGGGCGGATATTGACCGCCAATGCGGGCCTGATCCGCGCCGAGGTGGTGCTGGTCTCGACCAAGGGATACGGCGAACCGGTCCGCTGGGTCTATCTGGATATCGGCAAGTTCGGCGGGCTGGCCGAGACCATGGACGAAGCGATCCGGTATGCGCTCCGCACCGAACATCCGGATGCCGGGACCGGCCCGGTGGTTCTCGCCGGCCCCACCTGCGACGGCGCGGATATCCTCTACGAGCACGCCGGCTACCGCTTGCCGATGGATCTGAAGGCCGGCGACAAGATCGATATTCTCGATGCCGGCGCCTACACGGCGAGCTATTCGTCGGTCGGCTTCAACGGCTTTCCGCCGCTCAGGGAGTACTACCTGTAACCGATCCTGTCCCGCCTCCGTGCGGGGCATCCGGACTATTCACCACAGAGGCACGGAGGCACGGAGGTGGGGAGGAGAGGTTTCGATCCCGGTGCTCCTCACTGTCTCTGTGGTTCAAGAATCGGAAACGTGGATGGCCGGGTCTGGGCCCGGCCATGACGCAATAATTTTATGCCTCACCCGGTGCGCCTCACTGTCTCACCGTCTCTGTGGTTCAGGAATTGAAAATCTGGATACCCCGGACTTGCGCCGGGTTCGGTCAATTCGTCCGAATTGACCTTACATGACGCAGTTATTTTGCCCGCCCCGGCCGGCGTCTTAGGAAAACGCCTTGAAGGTGATCAGGGTGAAGGTGTCCTTGACGCCGGGAAGGCGCTGAATCCGTTCGGTGACGAAGTGCCCGATGTCGGTGGCGTCGTCGAGATAGCACTTGATCAGCAGATCATGCTCACCGGATGTGGAGTGGACCTCCGACACCTGTTCCACCGTTTCGACCGCCTTGTCGGCGACGGAATAGGCTTCGCCGAGCTCGCACTTCACTTGCACGAAAATCGTCTGCATGGAGCGGTCCTCCCCGGGGAAATTCCAAAACCGATGCCGTCTAGTGTGAAGTCAAAGACGGGGGATTGTCAAAGCGGCTAGCCGGGCGCCCTTGCCGGACGCAGCATGAACGCGGGAACGTGGTCGCCCATCCCGACGACCGCTTCGTCCTTCCCGGCCCGGTCGGGATTTTTGCCGCGCTTTTCGTTCCGCCGGCCGTCTTGCTTGTCGTCCCGATTGTCGCTCTGCTTGACGTCCCGATTGTCGTCGCGCGCCCGCTTGCCGGACCTGCGCCGCGAAGAGCTCCTTTCCGGCTTGGCATCGTCTTGTTTCGCACGTTCCGCACGGCCCGGTTTGCCGAGGCCGGCATCGATTTCCTCGATCTTGCGGCCCTGCAGCCGTTCGATGGCGTGGAGGTACTTGTCGTCCTCCGGCGTCGTCAGCGTGAAGGCGCGGCCCTCGCGGCCGGCGCGGCCGGTGCGGCCGATCCGGTGCACATAGTCCTCGGCGTGGGTGGGGATGTCGAAATTGAAGACGTGGCTGAGATCGCTGATGTCGATACCGCGTGCGGCGACGTCGCTGCACACGACGAGTTTGATTTCCCCGGCCTTGAATTTCCCCAGGGTCTCGGTGCGCGCCGATTGCGCCATGTCGCCGTGCAGGGCCGCCGCATCGAAGCCGTGCTTCTGCAGCGAGCGGTACAGGATATCCACGTCCCGTTTGCGGTTGCAGAAGATCAGCGCGCTGCGCACATCTTCCTTTTCCAACAGCGCCCTCAGCGCTTCGCGCTTGAATTTCGGGTATCCGCCGCCGCGGCCGCGTTCCTTTCGGGTCACCGTGACGATCCCCTGGAAAATCTTCTCCAGCGGGGTGGCCGGCGGCGCGACGGTGATCTCCTTGGGATTCATCAGGAAGGCGTCGGCGAGGCGGCGAATTTCGGGCGGCATGGTGGCCGAGAAGAACAGCGTCTGACGCATTTTGGGCAGCAGGCCGACAATGCGCTCCACATCGGGCATGAAGCCCATGTCGAGCATCCGGTCGGCTTCGTCGATGACCAGGATTTTCACGTCGCTGAGCAGCAGCATGCCGCGGTCGAACAAATCGATCAGCCGCCCCGGCGTCGCGATCAGCACATCGACGCCCCGGTCGATGAGCTTGTACTGGTCGTCCATGGATTGGCCGCCGATGATCAGCGCCTTGGAGAGTTTGTGGTACTTCCCGTAGGTGTCGAAATTCTCGGCGACCTGGGCGGCAAGCTCACGGGTCGGCTCCAGGATCAGCGTCCGGGGCATCCGGGCGCGCGCCCGGCCGGCGGCCAGGATGTCGATCATCGGCAGGGTGAACGACGCGGTCTTGCCGGTGCCGGTCTGCGCGCAGCCAAGAATGTCTCGTCCCATCAGGACATGGGGGATGGCCTTCGCCTGGATCGGCGTCGGATCGGTGTAGCCCGCGTCGCCAACCGCGCGGAGGACCTCTTCGCTTAAGCCGAGGTCGTCAAAACTCATTCGGGTATCGTCCGGAATTATGATCGGTTCCAATTCCAGGGGAACCGTTTATGGCCGCGGGAAGTACGGGAAAACGGCACTATTGTCAACCGGCGCCGGCGCGGAGTTGAGGGTCAGGGTGAGGAGGTGTAGCTGCGTGCCTGCGAAAAAAAGTCGTGCGGCGCGGCGGTCATCGCGTCGTTGCGTAATCGGCCAGCGTCAGGATGGCTCCGCCGTGTTCGGTCGTGGCGACGGCATTCGCCAATCGGCCGTCCGCCGTCACCACCGTTGCGCCGATGCGGTGGGCGAGCGCGAGATAGACGCAGTCGTAAACCGGGTGGCCGAGGGCCAGCGCCAGACGAACCGCGTCCGCGCCGACGGTCTCGTCATCGTGCCAGAGCAGCGGCATGCCGGTAAGCAGGGCCATGGCGGCCCCGGCTTCGGCGCGCTCGATCTGGCCCGTCCGCGCCTTGCGCCACAGCGCATTGGCGGCCTCCGACGCCATCAGGTGGGGCGCGTGAAGCTCCTCGCCGCTCGCCGCCAGTTCCCGCGCGGTACCCGAATCGGGCTCGTCGACCAGCAACTTGACCGCCACGCTCGCATCGACCACGAAGCGCAT
>JAJECC010000050.1 GCA_022822205.1 Rhodospirillales bacterium
CTTCGACAGCACCGGGCTGAAAGGCTGGAAAGACTTGAAGGGCCGCACCGTGCTCAATGGTCCGCCCCGGGGAGCCGCGCTCAATAACGCCCGCGCCATCGTCCAGCTCGCATCCGGATACAAGGACGGAAAGGACTACAAAGGTCTGCAGGTCAACTGGGGGCAGATGGTGAAAACCATGACCGACGGGTCGGCGCACGCGTTTGTTCTGCCTGTCAGTTACCCGGACTCCCGGATCACACCAGCCCTCGCATCGGGCAGCATTACAATTTGGTCGGTTCCCAAGGCGGTGTTCGAGTCCAAGGGCTTTCAGCGGTACGCCAAGGCGCCCGGAAATGCGCTCTTCGTTCGACCCCGTTCGGTCATCGAATTCGCGAAGGGCGTGACGTTGAAATCCGAGGACGACAACTACCGCGGGGTTTCGACGATTGGCGGTGAAATGGTCAATGCCGGCATGAGTTTCGATCTGGCCAAGAAGTTGACCGCGGTTCACATCAAGACCCTGGACGAGCTCAAGTCGCGGTCCCCGGTCATGGCGAATGCCGGCCTGGGGGTCGTGAGCCAGGCGGCGACGGGTGTTTGCGGCCCCAATCCGGTCAAGTACCATGCGGGCGCGGTTGCCGCATGGGAAGAATCCGGGCGCAAAATTCCCGAATGCGCCAAGCCGAAATAAGCTAACCTCCCCAAGGTAAGCTTGGATCACTGGGCGGTTCTTTCGGGGCTGCCCAGTGATCTTCTTTCCAAAAACGGATAGGCCCGGCGATGCCCAGCGATGCCGACCACATTCGATCCGAGGATGCCCAAGAGAAATTCAACGATCTCGGATACCGGATCGCGCTCGTGCTCGGATTCGCGGTCGTCGTAATCGGCCTTGTCAACAATATTCCCGGCATTCCGGGGCTCGATGAATGGGTTCAGGAGCTCGCCGGCTCGCCCACCGCGACGATCCGGAAATTCCCCTTCGAATTCTTCTACCCGGCCATGTTCGCGCTGATGATGCTGATCGTCGCGCTCTCTCATTCCATGTGGCGGGAGTGGTTCGGCAAGAGCAAAATCCGCCGTCAATTTGGTTTGTTCATGGATGTGGCGCTCGTGATCGCGGCGGTGGCGCTCTCGCTCACCTATATGATCGAAATCGAAGCCGTCTGCCTGATCGATCAGCTGACCGGGCAACGCGCCGAGCTCATCGCACGAAGCCTCCTGGAAGAACAGGAGTTCGCCAGATCCTTCGGCCTGCCGGTTCCCGATACGGTCGACGATCCGAAGTGCCTCAACACCACGGGCGTCTGGATCTTCGCCATCGTCGGCCTCGCGATCAGCATCTTCCTTGCCTACAACATCAAGGTCTGGGGCCTGCCCCTGGTCCTGGTCGCTATCGGCGTCACCGCTTACACCATGCTGACCGTCGCCGTCTGGTACTTTCACGGCCCGGACGACATCAACAAGTACCTGATCACCAAGCTGGGCGGCGAACCGAGGCTGCTCCTGGACGGGCGGCCGCGCATGCACGACGTGCTGACCAACAACGCGGCGGGCATCCTCGGCCGCTTCATGGATATCATCCTCAACACGGTCTTCCCCTACATCATCCTCGGCGCCCTGTTCGGCGTTTCGGCGGGCGGCCAGTCGCTGATCAGGGTTGCGTTCCGGGTCACCCGCAACTTGCGGGGCGGTCCGGCTCATGCGGCCATCGTCTCGTCCGCCATGTTCGGCACCATTTCGGGCGGACCCGTGGTCAACGTCCTTTCCACGGGCCGGCTTACCATCCCCATGATGCTGCGCTCGGGCTTCTCGAGAGTATTCGCGGGCGGGGTCGAGGCCGCGGCCTCCAACGGCGGCTCGGTCATGCCGCCGGTGATGGGGGTCGCCGCCTTCGTGCTCGCCGCCCTGACCGCCGTCCCCTACAGCGAGGTGATCGTCGCGGCGCTCATTCCCGCGATCGCCTATTTCGGCGCCATGTTCCTTTCGGCCATTTTCCAGTCGCGCAAGCAGGGCATCGAAGCCATGGGCACGTTATCCGACGACATGAAGCTGACCCGAACCGACGCCTTGAACCTTGTAATGATCTTCGGCCCCATTTTGCTGATCCTCTTTCTTCTACTCACTTCGAAGGAAGACGTCGGATGCGGCGTGTTGGGCTGGCTGTTCGGTGTCGAGCGGGTGTTCACCGATACCGGCTGTCAGACCACGAATTTGCCTTGGGGGATGCAGTTGCTGCAGAACTCCGCGGGCGATGCGGGAAGCGCCGGGTGGTGGGCCGTTGTCCTGCTGATGGGATTGCTGTTTCTCGACAAGGAAATGCGCGCGAAGCCGCTCAAGCTGGTGAGCGCGCTCGCCGACGCGGGGCTCCTGATCTCCACCCTCTACCTGATGTTCCTGGCCGTCTCGATCATCGATTTCTGTCTCAGCTTCACCGGCCTGCCGTCGTTCATCGCCATCGACATTCTGGGTTGGCTGCGAAGTTTGGACCTCGGCGGCGCAAACACCGGTTTCCTTCAGTTTACCGCGCTTTTCGTCACCATGGCCCTCGCCATCCTGCTCGGTATGGGAATGCCGGCGGTGCCCGCCTACATCAACGTCGCGCTGCTTTTGGGGCCGGTGCTGACCGGGCTGGGCCTCTCCCTGTTCACCGCCCACATGTTCATCTTCTACTTCGCCGTCGCCTCGGCCATTACCCCGCCGGTTGCTATCGCCGCCTTCGCCGCCGCCTCCCTGACCCGGGCCGAGCCCATGGCCACCGGGTTCTCGGCGGTGCGGTCCGGGATCGTCATGTTCACCATCCCGTTCGTCTTTGCGCTGTATCCCGAGCTTCTGCTCATCGAGCCCGCGGTCCTCAATCCGGCGAGCGACGGCACGGGCAGCCGGTTCCTGCCCGGGTACGACGGGCAGATTCACGCCCTGCCGTTGGTTTGGCTGGTTGTCCGCATCACCTTCGCTCTCTACCTGATCGCCAGCGCCCTGGCGCGGTTCGACAAGGCGCAGGTCTCGGGCTGGGAAGTGGGCTTGCGTTTGTTGGCGGCGGCGGCGGTCTTATTCGCCAGTCCGGCCATCTACGGGCCGGGCATTGTCGTCGGACTGGCGGTCATCACCTTCCACTATTGGGCTGGATCGAAGCAGGCCGCATCGGTTCAAAGCTGATCATTTACAAGGAAACGAGGCGCATATGACTTACACGCTCACCTACCTCAACGACGTCGTCGCCGCGAACGGCGCTCTCAGCCTGGGCGATAACGGCGCTCACCGGATCGTCTATGTTCACCAGGGCTCGGCGACCGTCAACGGAGCTGAGGTTCCGGCGGATGAAGCAACCTATGCCAAGGGGGCGCTCGAGATCGAAGCCGGCGCCGAGGGCGCCCGCATCTTCCGCTGGGATCTGGTCAAGGGCGTTTATGAGAAGCCCATGAACGTCGAGACCATGGTGCGGATGAGCCGTGATGTCTGGTCCATCGACATCGAGGAGGGCAGCCAATGGCTCTACCGCCTGGACCGGATCAACCATTCGGCGCCCCAGCCGGCCGACTGCCACACCCACCCGGGGCCGGGCATTCGGGCGCTGCTGTCGGGCGTGTTCGTCATTCAGCAGACCTCCGAGAATGGCGGCGGCGAGGAGCCCGGCGATCCCTGGTGGGAGACCGGGCCCGAGACCGTGATCTCGACACCGATGTCCCCGGGCGGCGTCCAGTTCCTGCGCGGCATGATCCTGCCCGTCGAGTTTGAGGGGCGGCCCGATACGGCGGACTGGAAGCGGACGTTCCCGACGGAAAAAAGCGAATGGAAGCTCTACGTCGACGAGACGGTCACGCTCTGAGCGCCAATTGGGTGGACTGATAATTCACGAAGAAACGAGTGGGCCATGCTGAAGCTCTATCATTTCTGTACGTCGACCTGTTCAAGGAAGGTCCGGCTGACGCTCGCCGAGAAGGGTCTCGAGTGGGAGAGCCGCCACGTGGATATCGGCCCGCGCCAGGAAAATACCGAGCCGTGGTATGTGGCCCTCAACCCCAACGGCGTTGTGCCGACGCTGGACCACGATGGCGAGATCATCATCGAAAGCAATGTGATCATTGAGTATCTCGACGACATGTTTCCCGATCCGCCGCTTCGCCCCGAACGCGGGTACGACCGGGCCCGGATGCGGATCTGGATGGATCGGGCCGAGCATGTGATCCACAAGAACATCAACGCGATCTCGTTCAACAAGCGCTTTCTGCCCCGGCTTGCCGAAAAGTCCGAGGAAGAGAAGGAAGAGATCATCAACCGTCTTCCAAACCCGGAAAAACGCCACGAGATGATGCGCCGCCTGAAAGCGGGTGTGTCGGTGGATGACGAGGCGCAGGCCGAGGCCAATATTGCCGTCGCAATGGATCGAATGGAGGAGGTGCTCCAAGGTTCGCCGTGGCTGGCCGGCGACACCCTTTCCCTCGCCGACATCGCCGTGACGCCCTTCGTCGAACGCTTCGGCGCCAACGACCTCGCGAACCTAGTGGATTGGGCCGCCCGTCCCGCGGTCGGCAACTGGTGGTCACGCATCCAGGCCAGGCCGTCCTACGACGAGGGCATGAACTTCCCCGATCCGCGGTAGCGCAAAAGGAACGCCTTGACGAAAAGAACCGAAATTTTCCGTATGCCGGTTGCGCCCGCCGCGCGGGCGCATGGTTGTCCCTCCGTTGGGCCAATTATTCCAATTGCCGGCAAATTCACCCCTTCGTAGGTTGGCCGTGTCACGAATTCACGAGAGGTAGATCTTGTTCGAGGCATTTTTTGAGGGGCTGCTGCTCGTATTCCAATGGCCGGCCATCGGGTTCCTGGTTCTCGGTGTGCTGATCGGTATCTGGCTGGGCGCGGTCCCGGGGCTTGGGGGCGCGATCGGCCTTGTGTTGCTCATTCCCTTCACGTTCAACATGGACCCGGTTCCCGCCTTTGCCCTGCTTCTCGGTATGTATGCCGTGACGGCGACCAGCGACACCATTGCATCGGTAATGTTGGGAATACCCGGGACATCGGCGTCCCAGGCCACAATTCTCGACGGCTACCCGCTGGCGCAAAAAGGCCAGGCCGCGAGAGCATTCGGCGCAGCCTTTACGGTTTCGGCATTCGGCGGCGTGTTTGGCGCATTCATCCTGGCCCTGTCCTTGCCCCTTATTCTGCCCATCATTCTTGCCTTTAATTCACCCGAGTTGTTCATGCTCGGCGTGCTGGGGCTTTCGATGGTGGGCTCCCTGTCGGGTGGATCCATGGTCAAGGGGCTGGCGGTCGCCGCCTTGGGCCTGCTCATGTCGACGATCGGCTATGCCGAAACCGACGCCATTCCCCGGTATTATCTTGGAACGGACTATCTGCTCGCCGGTCTGCCGCTGATACCGGTTGTCCTCGGCCTGTTCGCGGTCCCGGAGATCATGGAGCTCGCGCTTCGAAATACCTCGATTTCCCGGGTCGAGGCGACGAAATCGAGAGAAGGAAGCCTGCTCCAGGGCATAAAGGACGCTTTCAAGAACTGGTGGCTGGCGACCCGCTGCGCCGCGATCGGGACGTATATCGGTATGCTCCCGGGACTCGGTGCGGCCATCGTCGATTGGCTGGCCTACGGTCACGCCGTCCAAAGCGCCAAGGACAAATCAAAATTCGGCCAAGGCGACATTCGAGGCGTTATCGCACCCGAAGCCGCGAACAACGCGACCCGCGGCGGTTCATTGTTGCCCACCGTGGCATTCGGCATTCCCGGCAATTTAGGGACGGCAATTTTGCTGGGCGCGTTGTTGATCCAGGGACTCCGTCCCGGACCGGATATGCTGACCACCGAGCTCCACGTGACGTTCTCCATGGTCTGGTCCATCGTCGTTGCGAATATTGTCGTCGCAGTGCTCCTGATGATGTGGAGCAACCAGGTTGCGAAAATCGCCTTCGTTCCCGGTCACCTGCTCGTTCCCGGCGTCATCCTGTTTGTGTTCATGGGGTCGTGGCTGGGCGGCGGCGCGCTGGGCGATTGGATCACCGTGTTCGTCATGGGCCTGGTCGGGTTCTTCATGAAGCGGGGCGGTTGGCCGCGGCCGCCCCTCATCCTCGCTTTGATCCTCGGATCGATCATGGAGAATTCCTTCCAACTGACCATGCGGGTTTATCAGGATCTCAGCTGGCTTCTGAAGCCGATTAACCTGACAATTTTGGTCCTGATAATCATCACCCTCGTTCTGGCGGCGCGGGGTATCACCACCAACCGCCGGGCCGACACCGGCGACAAGGAAAAGGAAATCGTTACGGGAGAAGGATCGGAAAAAAACCCGGTTGTTTCCCTGCCTTTTGCCATCGCGCTTCTCATTTTCTTTGGCTGGGCGCTCGTTGAGGCTTTGCCCTGGCCCTCCACGGCGGGCCGCTTTCCCGTCACCGCCGCCGTGCCCGGGATAGGGCTGGTCCTGTTGGCCGTCATTGCCGACGCGCGCGCATACATGGGAGCCGTTCGGGACAGCGGCGGACTTCATCCGGCCTGGGCCAAGGCGTCCGAGATGGCGGTACTGGATCGCGCTATTGTGTTCTTCGGATATTTGGCGGCGATGATCATTCTTGCCTTGATCATGGGTCAGAAGCTGGCCATCCCCATTTTCATCGCCATCTACCTGATCCGATGGGGGAAATACTCCACGCGCTTCGCCCTGACTTACGCGGCGGGAGGCTGGGTGCTGTTGGTCGGCTTTTATGACCGGATCATGAACCTGCTCTGGCATAATTCGTGGCTGTCGGACTGGTTGCCCGAGGCCTTGCCGGCGTTCGTGCCGGCATGGCTGTTCGTTTAGCCGCCGCGTCATGGAATCCGGTGGGAATAATCCCGACCGGCGCTCGAATAATTGCGTCGTGCACTTACTAATTATTCTATTTGTGCGAGGTTTTTTTGCGGCCTAGGTTGCTGGAATATTTTGAGCCTTGATCGCTTATTTGTGACCGAGGTCCGCCAATAAGAGATCGAACACACCGATCCACAATGACACAGCCCAAAGCATACGCATGGAAGCAGAGAGGTATTCACCATGAATTCACTGCATAAATCTTCGACAATGTTGGGCGCCTTGGTCATCGCGGCGGCCACAGCTTTTGCATTGCCGGCAAATGCTCAGCAGAACTACTTCCAGGGAAAGACGATAAACGTCATCGTACCGTCGGGTGGCGGCAGCGGCTTGGACGTGATGGCGCGCACCGTCGTCAATTCCTGGAAAAAACACATTCCCGGTTCGCCCACGGTCGTTATCAAGAATCAGCCGTCCGGCCGGGGCGGCGGAACACTCAACTTCGTCTACGAGAAGGGAAAGCCCGATGGGTTGACGATTTCCTGGGGCCCGCTCGGCTTTGTCGAGGTCGTCAACAAGAAGAAGGGAACGCGCCACGTTCCCGAGAAAATGGGTTACGTCGGCGGGTTCAACAATCCGCGGTTCGTATTCGTTCGCAGCGACATCGCGCCCGGTGTCAAAAAGCCCGCCGACATCGTCAAACCGAGCAAGGTGTTCGCGACCGGCGGCCGCGTTCCTGGATCGGTGCCCGACCTGTTGGCCAATTTGACCCTCGAACTGATCGGAGCCAAGAACCGGTTCATCTCCGGCTACCGCGGCGGGTCCAAAATCATGAAGGCGGTGCTCGCCAATGAAATCCAGGGTGGCGCGGGGAGCTTCCCGCTTTATGTGCGGCTCGGCCCGTCCATCAAGCAAGGCAAG
>JAJECC010000160.1 GCA_022822205.1 Rhodospirillales bacterium
AGATGACGATCGCCGACGACGGCGGGACCAGTTGCCCCAGCGTTCCGCCGGCCGCCACGCAGCCCGTCGCCAGGTCGGGCGAGTAGCCGCGCTCCCGCATTTCCGGCAGGGCCACGCGGCCGATTGTGACCGCGGTCGCCAACGAGGATCCTGTAAGGGCACCGAATCCGGCGCAGCCGCCTATCGTGGCCAGAGCGAGACCGCCGCGCCGATGTCCGATAAGAACATGCGCCAAGTTGTAGATGTCTGAGGACAAGCCGGCCACCGAAGCAAACGCACCCATCATCAGGAACAGTGGTAATACCAACAAATTGCCGTTGGTCAGAAACTCGACCACTTCTGTTGCGACGACACCTAGTGCCGGCTCATAGCCGACTGTTAGCGCCGAGCCAACGAACCCCACCAACCCCATCGCCGCCGTAAGAGGCACAAGCAACAGAATGAGGAGCCACATTGTCGCAAAAAATATTATCGCAACCGATGACCGGGACTCCGGTAGCATCTCCGGAAGCATTCCGATAATAGTCTCAAGGTTATAGCCAGTGACAGCAATCAATATGGCGGCTAGGAATCCGACAGAAATTGTAAGTCCGGGATGTAGAGGTCGGATTTGAGCGCCCGAAGTCTTTGCATTGACGGCTTCGTGGCCAGAAGGCGGAACATAACCGGACGATGCTTTTTCTATGTCGCTCAGAAATACAACGACTTGGACCAAGCAAGAAATTGCCAGCAAGACGCCAATCACCATTACGAATGGAGCCAATGGCCATTCTAATATTGCAGTGGTGTGTCCATCCTGATTGAGATGAACGCTGTGGATTCCGATACGCCAGGTAAAAAGAAGGAACAGGGTTAGAAGCAGAAATGAACAAGCCGGTGCAAGCCATCGACGAAGTTGGGGCCGTAACAGTCGGCCAAGCAGATCAATATTCAGGTGAGTGCGTTGCGTTAATCCGGCTGGAAATGTAGCTGCGACAGCCACGGCCATCACCACCTCGACGATTTCATGAAATCCCAAAACAGCGCTGTCGAGGAAGAACCTCAGCGAAATGTCGCCAACCGTCAGAAGGGAGATGACGAGCATTCCAAGAACACCGAAAGAGGCGATGCGGCGCATAATTGCGACGCATCGCTCATCTATGGCTGCCAGCAGGCTCATAGCGACTACTTACCTGCTTTAATCTTCGCTATCTCTTCTTTGAATGCTTGGAGAATTTCGGCGCCGTTGGGTGTTTTATTGACCCAGTCATCGATAACGGGCTGAAGTTTGGCTTCCCATCTCGCCCTTTCGGCGTCGGACAGATTTACCAGCGTATGCCCTTCTCCCCCACCGTACTTTTTGACCGCTTCCGAGAATATGCGATCCCAAAAACTGGAGTAGGACTTGGTCAAACTTGCGTATGAGTTCGCATCGATTGCTCTCCGCGCATCCCCGACTAACCCGTCATAGGTCTGCTTATTCATCACCACCATTCCAGCGAAACCGCCAAGTCCAAACTGGGTGTGGTATTTCGTAACTTCATACAACCTGTAGGGCTGGAAAGCCGTCCAGACCGTGAATATGCCGTTGACCAGACCACGGCTGATGTTCTGATACAGTTTCGGCGTAACCATGAATACCGGCGTTGCCCCAAGAGCTTTGATCGTTGATAGACCGATCGGGCCGGACCCCCCGATTTTGACACCCTTAAGATCTTCGAGCGTCTTTATCGGCTCATTTGAGTGAAACGATCTCGGCGGGAACGTGAAAACAGACAATACTTTCACATCGCTGTATTCATCCGAAATCAAACCCCGTTCGAAAAGCCGCCACATTGCGCCAGAGCCAACTTTTGAAGATTCAAATAGGGACGGCACTGCAACAACATTGGATTTTATGAATTTGCCCGGAAGGAAACCCTGAAGGCTCCATCCGATTTGAGCCACGTTGGTCTTTACTCTGTCATAGAGATTCTGATGGCTGGCGAGCACGCGCCCCGCAACCAGCTCTGCCTCGATGGTTCCCTTTGAATCAGCATTCAACTTCTTAATCCAAGGACCAAATATTTGTACGTTCAGATGAGCTCGAGGAGGACTGGGCGACGCGAATTTAATTTTTGTCGATGCCGCCGTAGCCGGCCCCACTGCCAGACTGAATAGAAACGTAGCTAGTAGGAAAATTCTCTTAGTCATTGAAACCTCTCCTCAGTTGAATTGCTGCTGTTTCAGATGCTGATGCTCGTTGGCAGAGCAAATTTTATTAGTCAGCTTTAAGGGCTAGTGCCCCTTGAAGGGACCAGGCGGATTTGCTGTGCGTAACTCAAGTACTCGATCCAATTCACCTTTATGAAAATTTTCATGTTCATGTTTGGTTCAAGAAATGGTGATGTTTGTGTCGGGTTCTCTTGCACCGCGAGTCTGCCCCGGATTACCAAGGCAATTGGACAGCATGCGTTTCTCTATTCTCTGCAATGAACAGGCCGGGTAGGATTTTCGAGAGAAACGTGAACTCGTCGTAGCAATGCTTAAGCAGGGCTGGGCCGAATTTTTCGGGAAGATTTTCTTCAATTTCCTCTGGTGACATCCCGAGCGCGGGCAGATCCTGACCGAGATAAAAGTGGCTACGGAGTACACACCCCCAAGAGGTGTCGCGACCCATATGAAGGAGACGGCCGCCAATGACTTTTCCGGCGTCATCCCGATCAGGTTCATGAGAAAATCCCACATGACCGCAAACGGAGGCGGTTATGTCACCTGTTTGCCGCGCGCTCTGATATTTCCGCTTGTCAAAGAACTCCAGTGAATCTCGAAACTGAATGGATAGCTTCTCGGCGGGCATACCGGAAAAATACTCTTCCACCACGTGGATTGATCCAACATGGGTATCGGATGTCCCTTCAATCCATTCGCTGGAAATATGGTCAACAGGGTGCCACCAAATATACTTTTGTGTGTCAGGCCTAAATCGAAACCACCACTCGAACATCTCACCGGTGCAACCATGCATATCGGTCCTGACGGCCACGTGAAGAACACCGCTCAGTAAACGCTCATACCCCATTTCCAACGGCATCGGTGCTGGGTCCAACAGACGGTCCACCTCATTCAATTCCATGGTTTGTCGCCTTTGCTCCAGTTTGCTGGGTGCAGCCTGAAACCTCTTTGACCGCAGTTTGTTGGCATCCTCAAATTCATCGCCCGGGTATCACCAGCGCTATCGGATCACTCACAGGACGACCAACGGATGTTATTCTTTATTCTACGAATATAGAATAAAGTCAAGTATATTCTTCAACCATGGAATTAATCTGTGCATTGATGCATTTCTACGAGTATTGTCCTCCCAGACAATTCGGATACCGGAGTTTGTAACGATCGAAGAATCATCGAAGAACAATTCATACCGCCCAGAACTTGGAAGTGGCGTGTGACCAGACAGCAACTTAAAACAGCCAGACGGCGCCCGGGACGACCACTCGCCGACAGCAGTGTCGATACCCGAAATGCGTTGTTGCTGGCTGCAATCGATCAGTTTGGTGAACGTGGATTTGATGGCGTGTCATTGAAGATGATCGCCGAAGGGGCTCAAACCGATGTCGGCTTAACGCGTTACTATTTTGGGTCGAAAACCGGATTGTGGCAGGCCGCCATTGATCATCTGGCGACCGAATTCGTCGGCGGCCTATCGCTGTTAATCCATTCTGGGCAGAACAGCGCCACCGATCGCTTGAAATCTGTTATCCGCTGGTTCGTAGAAGTTTCCGCAAAATGGCCTCATGTCAGCCGTATCATCGTATTTGAAAGTAACGGAGAGGATGAGCGCGCTAGCTACATCGCAGAACACCTCGTGTCCCCATTCTACGAGCAGATGGAAGCCTTGATCGAGAAAACAAAATCCGAAGGCGCACTACCGAATGTATCAAACAGGACGATCTTTTTTATGATTGCGCATGGGAGTTCTTTTCCCATGGCACTTCCCAGGCTCACGAATAGATTTCCTGGTGGCGATATCTCGAGTAGTAGGGCGTTGAAATCCCATGCTGAGGCAATTATTCAATTGCTGTTTAAGCCGGATTAGATGGGAGCGCACACATCGCAACCCCCCAACTAGTGTTTGCTGGCAACCTCTACAAAGACATCGCGCGCCCATCGGTTGGCGGCATCGTTTGCTCGAGCCTCATGCCATTGGAGCTTCAACGTCACCCCCGGCAATTCGAAATCGGGTTCGACGATCTTGAGCGGCAGTGATTTGCATGCCTCCTCCGCCAATCGGCGGTGGACGGTGCCAAGATGGTTTGTGCCGACCACGAAGTATGGAATTTGAGTGAAGCTGTGGGTCACGACGGCCATATTTCGGCTGATTCCCTTGGATGCGAAATAGACCTCCTCATATGAAAGCGGACGTTCAGTCCTATCGATCGCCGCAGCCACGTGCGTTTGGTCCCGGTACTCATCAAGGCTGATTTTCGAACCGACCTTCCTGTTCGCGCGGCTCGCCAGACAGGTGTAGATTTCGTTGAAAATCGTTTGCCCGGGTTGGTTCTCTACGGACGACGTATCGGGCAACAGCAGGAAATCGATCTCGCCCCGCTCAAACAGGGCAATGCTCGCATTGGTGAGTGGCAAGATGCGCAACCGCGTTCCCGCGGAAACGTCGTGCAAACGGCAGGTCACCTTGGAAAGAAACGTCACGGAAGCATAGTCCGAAGCGGCGATGGTGAACTCGCGGCTGCTCTCGCTCGGATCAAATTCCGCACGCAACTCGGTAATCGACTGCAACTCCAGAATTGCCCGCCGAACAGGCTCCTGCATCCTGATGGCCAAGTCGGTGGGCTGCATGCGCCGGCCGACCCGTACGAGCAGGTCATCCTCGAAATGGGTCCTCAGCTTGGCGAGCGAATTGCTGACCGCCGGCTGGGTCAAGTTCAACCGCTCCGCCGCCCTGGCAACGCTCTGTTCGTGGAGCAGAACGTCCAGCGCAACGAGCAGGTTTAGATCGAGTCGGTTAAGTCTCATCTCGTATACATCATCGCAATCTATCGATTTGATAATAATTAATAATTTTACTTATTAACAGCCGCCGATGCAGATTTGGCTTCAAGAACTCAAGAGCAATCCAGGGGGGACCCAAAGATGACCGAGGTTAGCCGGACCAAATTTGGTTTGCCGAAAGCGGGAGATGCGGCTCCTTTTGGCTATTCGCGCCCGCCGTCTCATGAGGGATTGATTGCGGAAAAGGATGTCCGGGTCGAAATGCGGGACGGCGTTGCGCTCTCCGTCGACATTTACCGGCCCGACACCGACGAGAAGCTGCCCGTTCTCTTGGCCTTCGCAATCTATAACAAGGATGTTCAGGGCCCCGACGCCGCGGCCGATTTGCCGCCCCAGCCGGCCTGGTCGAGTCTCTGGGCCGGGCTGCTCGAGGCGGGAGACACGCGGTTTTTCGTATCCCGCGGCTATGTCCATGTCATCGGCTGCCCGCGCGGTATCGGGAAATCCGAGGGCGGCGGCGACCGCTGGTGGGATTCCTACGACCTGATCGAATGGATTGCCGAACAGCCCTGGTGCGACGGCAATATCGGGATGGTGGGCATTTCCGGCTTCGGAGCCGAGCAAATGCATGTCGCCAAACAGCAACCGCCGCATCTGAAGGCGATCTTCCCGTTTGATCCGCGCGGCGCCTATGGGCCGTTCGGCGGATTTCGGGACGAGTATTGCGGGGGCATGATCCATCTCTTCCGCTACCTGATCGGGCACTTTTCGGCTTTCCACCAGAACCGGGGGCAGCCAAAGGAGTTGCCGCCGGAACGGGAGGCTCTGTGGAAGCAAGCCATGGATAATCCCGACTACAGGATGTACCCGCAGCTGCTAAACTTGCTGACCCAAAAAGGCGAGCACATGCCCGCCTTCTTCGACCTGCTGATCAACCCATACGATTCCGCCGAGACGGTCGAAAAGGCGGAAAGTGAGTTCGAGAAGATTCAGGTGCCGACCTACACCGGTTCCGGATGGTACGGCTACACCTACAAGACGCACCTCAACGGCTGTCAGACCTGGTACAGGAAAATTGATGCCCCCAAGCGGCTCATGTTCACCGGTCCGGCCCACCTGGAACGCCCGTTCAAATCCTTCCACAACGAAATTCTCAGGTGGCACGATCATTGGCTCAAGGGACTGGACACCGGTCTTGATGACGGCGCGCCCGTCAATTACTGGATCATGGGGGCCAACAAATGGGGCGAGGCGGCCGATTGGCCGCCGCCGAATGCGGAATGGACCTCCCTCTACCTGAATGGCTGGGAACGCCTGCGCGTCGAGCCGTTCGTCGAGACCAGTGCGGACGACAATATCCCGCCCGATACCTTCGTCCAGATGCCGCCGACGCAGACCAACAATATCCAAAGGCTCCGCTATGTGAGCGAACCGCTCGGCGACGATCTCCTGATCGCCGGTCCCAGCGTGCTGACGCTTTATGCCTCCATCGATCAGGAAGACACGAACTGGATCGTCATCCTCAAGGATTTGGGGCCGGACGTTTCGGTGCAGACGGTCCGAGAAGGCGAACGCGATATCCCGGAAGATCTCCATGCGAGAGAAGTTTCCCGCGGTTGGCTGAAAGCATCCCATCGGGCAATCGACGCCTCCCGATCGCTTCCGGGCCGCCCTTGGCATCCGCTGACGCGGGAAGCGCAGGAGCCGGTGCCGCCGGGTGAGGTCTGTGAATACCAGATCGAAATTCTGGCGACCGCGAACCTATTCAGGAAAGGCCACCGAATCTGCGTGGAGATCACCAGCCTCGATCTGCCGACCGGTGTCGCCGGCGCCACCAACGCAGAGTACGTGCCCTATCACATCTGCAGCAGCCGCACGACGGTCCACACGGTTCATCACGACACGCAACACCCCTCGCACCTGTTGCTCCCCATCGTGCCGGGCGGCGAAGACTGATTTAGCGGGACCAAACGAAGGACAAGACCATAGCAACCGAAATTCGTCGAATCGTCACCGCGACCGGAGATGACGGGAAAGCGTTCGTTCAGGACGATGGACCCGCTTCGGCCGTCATCCAGACATCGGACTTCGTCACCGTGACCAATCTTTGGGTGACCGGCCGCTACCCCGTGCCGGTGGATCACCGGAACGACCTCGGCGAAACCAAGGTTCCGAGGGAGCCGCCTGCCGGTCACACCATATTCCGCACCGTCGAGTTCAGACCCGGCAATCCCCACGACCTGCACGTCACCAAGTCCGCGGATTTCGCCATTGTCATGTCGGGCGAGATCCGGTTGGAACTGGAGGACGGGCTTGAACTCACCTTGAAGACGGGGGATACGCTGGTGCAGCAGGCGAACATTCACGGCTGGAAAAACACCGGCACCGAGCCCTGCCTTGTTGCATTTGTCTTGATGAGCACGGAAGGTTGATACCGGGCCGGGCATAGTTTCGGCAGGAGACCAGGACGTCATCCAGCCGTCGGGGGAGAGACAGGACATTGACCGGAAAGCACGAACAGAATGGCGGCCTCAGGCTGGCAGCCGATATAGGCGGCACGTTTACCGATGTCGCCGCGTTCGACGAAGAGACGGGCAGGCTCTCCTGGGGGAAAACCTTGTCGACCCCGGCCGCGCTCGTCGACGGCATCAGCGGCGGCGTCGCCAAGGCCGGCCTCGAATACGCCGATGCGTCGCTGTTCCTCCACGGCTCCACCATCGCCATCAACACGATCCTGGAGCGCACCGGCGCCGACACGGCGCTGGTCATCACTGAGGGATTCCGCGACATTTATGAAATCGGCAGGGTCAACCGGCCGGATGCCTATAACCTTTATTTCAAGAAACACGTGCCGCTGATCGAGCGGGCAAAACGTTTCGAAGTGCCGGAGCGCATGTACGCCGAGGGCGAGATTTGCACGCCCCTGGACCTGTCGGCGCTTCGGCGGCTCGCCAGGGATCTCAATGGGATTGAGAGCATCGCCGTTCTGTTCCTCCACGCCTATCGAAATCCCGTCCACGAAATCCGGGCGCGCGAAATATTGGAAGAGGAACTCCCCGGTGTCTTCGTGACGGTCTCCCACGAACTGTCCCAGGAATACCGGGAGTACGAACGCTGCTCCACCGTGGCGGCCAATGCCTACATCGGACCCAAGGTGCGCGGTTATGTGGACGGGATCGACAGCCACATCAGGAAGAACGGCTTCGATGGCTCCTTCCTCGTGGTCCAGTCCACCGGCGGCCTTTTCGAAGCCGGGCAGGCCCGTTCCGAATGCGTCCGGATGTTGGAGTCGGGCCCGGCGGCGGGGGTCATCGGAACGCGCGCGCTTTGCAATATTCTCGGCCTCGAGGACGCGATTTCCTTCGATATGGGGGGCACCACCGCCAAGTCCGGCGTGATCCATAACGGCGAGGTGCTGACCATCGGCGACACGCTGATAGGCGGTTACGAGCAGGGATTGCCCGTTCAGATCGCCATGATGGATATCTTCGAGGTCGGCACCGGCGGCGGCAGCCTCGCCCTTTTGGACGAGTCCGGCGCCCTTCATGTGGGGCCGGAAAGCGCCGGCGCGGACCCCGGCCCGGCCTGTTACGGCCTCGGCGGAAACCGGCCGACGGTGACGGACGCCAATCTCGTGCTGGGGCGTTTGGACGCGGACCGCTTCCTGGGCGGCGAGATGAAACTGGACCGGGAAGCCGCCGAAAGTGCCATTGCGACGCAGGTTGCCGGGCCGCTCGGCCTTGATGTTACGGAAGCCGCCGAAGGTATTCTCAGGATTGCGTCGACGGCCATGTCCTATGCGGTCAAGGGCGTCTCCACCGAGCGGGGGCTCGACGCGGCGAGCTTCTCCATGGTGGCCTATGGCGGCGCCGGGCCCTTGCACGCCACCCAGGTCGCCCGCGAGATCGGCATGAAGACCATCATCGTCCCACTGTCGCCCGGGCACTTCTCGGCCTTCGGCATGCTGTTCTCGGATCTTCGCTACGACTACGTGCGCACCGCGCCGGGCCGGCTGGCGGATATGGATTTCGGCGTGATGGAGCAAACCTACGGCGAAATGGCCGAACAGGGCCGGGAGGCGATCCGCAGGACCTCCATCGAACCCGAGGGAATCGTGATCTCGCGCGCCGCGGACATGCGCTATGTCGGTCAGGAGCACCCGGTCACGGTTCCGCTTGCCGATGGGCTGTTTGCCGACGAGGACCGGGACGGCATCAAACGGGAATTCGACAAGGTGCACCTCGAGCGCTACGGCACCAACGCGCCGGCCGAGCCCGGGGAGATCGTCAGTCTGAGAAGCTCGATCGTCGGGAAGATGCCGGTTCCCGAACTCCGGGCCTATCCGAACGAGGGCGCCGGCGGCGTCTCCGGTGCCGCGACCGGCAGCCGCCAAATCTATTTCGACAGGAACGCGGGCTACCGGGAGACGCCGTCCTTCGACCGCACCCGTTTGAAACCCGGCCATAGGATCGAGGGGCCCGCCGTTGTCGAGGAACATGCCTCGACCACGGTCCTGTTTCCCGGCGACACCCTGGAGGTGGACGACTATCTCAACCTGATCATCACCGTGGCGGGGTATTCCTCATGACCGACTGGCAAAAGTATCCGGGGACCGATCCTGTGACCACCGAGATCGTCCGCAACGGCGTCCTCGCGGTGACCGAGGAAATGAAGAACAACCTCATGCGGACCGCCTACAACACCATCATCTACGAGGCGCTGGATTTCACCGTCGGCATCTTCACGCCGGAGGGGGAGACCGTCTCCATCGGCATCGGCCTGCCCATGTTCATCCGGGGGATGGCGGAGACGGTCAAAGCCAAGATCAGGCATTTCGGAGAGGACGGCATCAAGCCGGGCGACATCTACGTCACCAACGACGCGTACCTCACCGGCAGTCATCTCAACCACATGACCTTTACCCTGCCGGTCTTCGACGACGGCCGGCTGGTGGGGTTCGCCTGCTGCATGGCCCACTGGATCGATATCGGCGGCACGCTGGGCGGGATGACCACGGACATCTATTCCGAGGGACTGCAGGTGCCGATCCTCAAATATCAGAACGAGGGCACGGTCAACACGGACCTGGAGGAAATCATCCGCATGAACGTGCGCATTCCGTCGCGGGCCATGGGCGACCTCCGGGCCCAGGTAACCGCCGTCAAGACCGGCGAGCGCCGCTTCCTGGAGCTCGTGCGGCGCTATGGGTATGACGCCGTCCGGGACAGCATCGCCGCGATCATGGATCACGCCGAGGAGGCGTCCCGGCGCCGCACCCTCTCCATACCGGACGGCGTCTACGAGGCCGAGTCCTTCATGGATGACGACGGGATCGATGTCGGCCGCCGGATCCCCATCCGGGTGAAAGTGATCGTCGAGGGAGACGAGATGACCATCGACCTCTCCGACGTCTCGGAACAGGTCCGCGGGTTCTACAATTCCGGGGTGACCACCGGCTACGCCTGCACCCAGGTTGCCTTCAAATGCATCGCCTCGCCGACCGACTATCCGATCAACGACGGCGCCTTCCGGAACCTCAAGACCATCGTCCCCATGGGCAAGGTGGTGAGCGCCGTCCGGCCGGCGCCCATGCGCTGGTGGATGACGTTTCCGATGACCGTCGTCGACACGGTCTTCAAGGCGCTGGAGCCCGCCATCCCGGACAGGGTGATCGCCGGGCACCATGCCGACCTCGTGGTGGTGATGTTCCACGGCATAAACCCGCGCACCCGGGAGTTCTTCATCGGCAACTTCGGCCCCCAGGGCGGCGGCTGGGGCGCCAAGCTCACCGAGGACGGCGCCAATGCGGTGGTGTGCATCAACGACGGCGACACCCACAACGCCCCCATCGAGCAGGCCGAGACAAAATCGCCGGTGCTGATCGAAAACAACTGCCTGATCCGGGACTCGGGCGGGGCCGGCCGGCGGCGGGGCGGGCTCGGCATCGAGCGCGTGGTCCGCGCCCGGAGCGATATTGTCGTCAACACCCAGATCGAACGGATGAACTGCCGCCCCTGGGGATTGGACGGCGGCGGCGACGCCACCGGCAACACGGTCGCGCTCGAACTGGACGGCAAATGGAAAGAGGATTTTCCCAACGCCAAGGTGTTGACCGCCCAGCTGAAGGAGGGTGAGGCGTTCCGGCTCAGGTCCGGCGGCGGCGGCGGTTTCGGCGACCCGTTGGACCGCCCGGCCGAAATCGTCGCCGAAGACGTCCGGCAGGGTTATGTCTCCATCGACTCCGCGGAACGGAATTACGGCGTCATCGTCGACCCGGAAACACTGGCGTTGGACGCCGGGGCGACCGAGGCATTACGCGGCAAACGGCGCGGCTAACCGATGAGCGCCATCAAACTGATTCAATTTGGCCGGAAACCGCTCTAGTCGCCGAGTTTGATGTTCACCGATGCGGCGCTGCCGCCGCAGCAGGGGCAGGACATGTTTGCAAGGATGATCCGGCGGTCTTCCTCGGATATATCGCTCTTGTCGAGAAGCTCCTGCACCTGGCGAACGAAATTGTCGTGCAGCGAGCCGCCCGTCTGGACGCGGTCATGCGCTTGGCCGCCGCGTGGATTTTCCGAACTCTGCATTGCCGCCATCTGACGCGCCGTGTTCCGCCGCTCAAATACTTCTCGAATGGAGCCTAGAGCAGTTTCCGGCCAAATTGAATCAATTTGATGGCGCTCCCCGGTTGGCCGTTGATGATTTCAGTCTTGCCGATGGCGCGATCATTCCCTTTGCCGCCCCGATATCGGACCTCGATATGCCGTCGGTCAGCGCGTCCGGTCACGGCCGGGCGGCTGGAGGTCGCCGATGCAGAAATGGGCCATGTGCGCGACGGCTTCGGCGCTGTGGTAATCGCCGAATTCCGCCGTAGCATCCTTGCCCGCGTACATTCGGGCGATTCCCGCGCCACCGGGGTGATGGGGGGCCCACTCGGTAATATCGTAAACTTTCCCTGAGATGATGACCCAACAGTCATCTTTGTTGTCGTGCCGAGCGACCTCTTCACGCGTGACGCGGCGCGTTCCATCGGCCGGGCTGGCCGGTGTCCAAAGCTCCTGCGTGATCGCGGCGTGGTCGGCCTTGGCAGCTTGGCGGAAGTCCCACGGCCCCAGTTTCCTGGGAGGCAGTTCGGCGCCGATATCGCGGGCGTCGTACGCATAGATCCAGTCGTCATTTTCACCGCCGCGTTTGTCGTGGGCAAAGGCGGGACTCACACGCTCGTCGAGCCCTTCGAGCAGCGCCTTCTGCGCCGCCGTGTCTCGGGCCCGCAAATGATCGAAGGCGAATTTGGAGCTCAGTTGAAAGCGGGTGGCGCGGTAGTGGCGGACACGTTCGTAGTGCAACAAAGCTGTCGCCACGTCCTGGCCATGCAGGGCGAAAGCGCTGGAGAGCGCGGCGGCGTCCTCGAAGGATTGCGCCGCCCCCTGACCAAAAGTGGGAAGCATCGGATGCGCCGCGTCGCCCAGCAGACAGACGCGGCCCTGCACCCAGGTATCGAGCGCGTCCCGGTCATAGAGGCCCCATTTGGTCGGGCGAACGATCGCCCCGGCCAGCGCGACGAGGTCGTCCCGGTTTGGGGCTTGAGCGAACGCCTCGCCGACCTGGCGAACGATCTCCTCGTTTCCGACCGGAAACCAGTCGCCTTCCTCCTGCTCAAACTCCGTTGATTCGGGCTCGTAGTGGGCGATCCAGACGTTCAGCAACTCGCCCCTGCGCACCCAGTAGGTGGTCACCGCACTCGTGTCGGTCTTATGGCGGTCCATGCTGAAGGAGTCGATGGGATTGTAGTCCAGGGGACTGCCGTCGGCCTTGCGAAGCGCGGCGACGTCGGCCCGTGGAATTAGCCCGCGAAAACAGATCACCTCGGTCCAGCGCCGGGGGCGCAGGCTCGGCCACGCCAACTCCAATGTGGCGGAATTGATCCCGTCGGCACCCACGAGAACATCGCCCGTCGCGGCCAGGCCATTCGAAAAGGCCGCCGTCACGCCGTCCGCGGTCTGTCGCAACTCCGTCAGCCTGCTGTCCATGTGGACGGTGATCGGGCAGAGTCTCCCGCTGTCGGGGCCGAACTCGAACACCCGTTTGTAGAGGCACATCAACAGGTCCAGCCTGTGCATGTGATGAAACCCGGCGCCGTCGCCCGTGGCCGTAACATGATCGAACGGCCGCTCCGACATGCTTCCGTCTTCGTTGAACTGCCGCGACGACTCCAGAATGGCCGCGCGGCCGCCGTCGATCGCCCCGTGGGGGCCCTTGGGGTCTCCGCCATCGAGGTCGACGCCCAGCCAGCGGCATAACCGGGCCCCGTTAGGCGGGACGTTCAAACCGGCGCCGGCGGTGGCCGGCTCTTTGGTCTGTTCGTAGACATCGATCGATGAAAAGGCGGCGGACTGCCGCAGCGCCAACGCCGTCATCAGCCCGCCCATTCCCGCACCGACTATTACTGCACGCATAATGCCGTCCTTTCGGGTTGGCGATCTTTCGGTCACCCACGCCGCCGCACGACCAAAATGCAGGTCGCCTGACCGGAATAAACCTCCAACGGGTCAGCGTAGCCCGACGTTCCGGGGAAGCAAGGTCTCGATCCGATCGGCCGTGTGACCGGCGGCGCAGACGCTCTCGCCGGGGCCGGGGCCGGCCTACTCTCCGGCTAGGCTGACGGATTGCCGGCCGGTGTGAAATTCGTCCAGGGCGGCAACCTGCGCCTCTGCCTCGTGGCGCATGTAGTTGCGGAATTTGGCCACCCCGAGATCGTGCTGGTAGAGGTTCTCTTCCGCCGGCCAGGGCGGCATCCGTTCGAGCATGTCGCGGTCCTGCTCGATCACCTCCCAGGTCATCTTCTCGTACATCATATTGAACATGAACCGGAACATGGCGCCCTGCCAGCCAGCAACCTTCCGCATCCGCCAGGCATTGAACTGGCAGCGGTTCTCGTCGATGGGCACCGCGGTCGCGATGATCCGCAGCACGCCGCCCGGACCGCCGCCCGGCGGAATGAACACCCCGACCCGATCGAAGAAGCAGCCGGTGTCCATGATCTGCATGACCTCGACGTTGCTTTCCCGGTCCTCCTTCCGGCGGACCGCGAAACCGTTATCCGTCTCATCGACCTCCACCATGTCGGACTTGTCGCCATAGGCGAGGGTATAGGTATCGTCGTGGAGGTACGGCGGGTGCATGATGTCGACCACGTTGTCGAGGGCGTACTGGAAATTGCAGTGCCAGGTGTTGGAGACGATGAACCCGGTCCATTCGGGGGAGGTCAGCTCCTCCGGGAATTCGAGCGGCGGCGGCTCGGGATGGGCCTCGTCGCCGAAATAGGCCCAGATACCCTGGAAGTGCTCGATCACCGGATAGGATCTTACCAGTTCCTGTCCGACCAGGTTGCAATCGGGAAAAGCGGGCACGGCCTGGACGACGCCATCCCCGCCGACCTGGACACCGTGATACCGGCAGGTGAGCCGGCCCTCGATGATGCGTCCGAAGGACAGAGGGGCGGCGCGATGGGGACAGCGATCCTGCACCAGGTTGACCTTGCCGGTTCCGTCGCGCCAAGCGACGAGCTTCTCGCCGAGGCGGGTCATCGCCACCGGCGTGTCCTGAACCATCGCCGACGGACAGATACAGTACCAGCGGTTGCGAATACCGAGCGATAGCAGGCGCTCGATGCGTTCGTCATTGTGCTCCAGCTTGCTCATGTCAGTTTCCTCCGTGACTCCCCGGACCGGGCCGGTCGGTAATCGATGTGCCCGGCGGGACGACGCCGGCCGGGTGTTCGCCGAGGGGCGCGCCGACGCTATTGGGGTAGGCGCCGAGACGCTCCATCTCGGCGGCGAAGATTTCCTCGGTCCAGGCATCGGACTCGGGCGGCCGGACCTCGCTCTCATTCAGGGCCGAGACGATGCCGGGCAAATCGTGAATGCTCTTGGAAAGTATTCCGAACAGGGTCTTCGAGAGCGCCTGCTCATACTCGCCGGGGTCCGTGTTCAGCGTCCGGTGCACTTCGCGTGGCAAGTCGTCCATATCACTCTCCCGTCAATGACAATCGATACAATAAGAACGGCTAGCGTTTCCCTTCGGTCACAATATCGACATTCCCAAAACTTCGGGCAGCCAAAGGGCCAATGCCGGGAACGAGGCGACAATGGCGAGCCGTATGAGGTCCGCGGCGAAAAACGGCCCTATGCCGTAGAAGATCGTCTGCAGCGGAATGTCGGGTCTCATCCCGTGCAGCACGAATGGAATGATGCCGATCGGCGGCGTCGTCTGACCGATCTCGATGACCATGATGTTGATCACCCCCCACCAGATCGGATTGTAGCCGAGATCGATCATCAGCGGGAAGACGACCGGCAGGGTAATGATCATCGCAGCGACGGTATCGAAGATGGCGCCCAGGATGATGTACATCACCAACAGCAGGAACAGCACCATGGCCGGCGAAAGCCCGGCGTCCCGGATGCCGCCGGCGAGGGTTTCGGGCAGCTGGGTGATGGTGATGAACGCCGAGAAGATGTTGGCGCCGAAAATGATGATGTAGATGAACCCGGTGGTTGCCGCCGTCTGGCCGAGGACCCGGCGGACCGTCGGCCAGTTGAGCTGGCCCCGGTACCAGGTAAACAGGATGGCGAAGATGCAGCCGACCGCCGCCGCTTCGAGAACCGTGAACACGCCTCCGTAAATGCCGCCCGAAACGACGAAGACCATAACGATCACCCCCCACGCGCCGGTGACCACCGGCAACCGCCGCGCCCAGGCGAGACGCGCGCCGGGCGGCGCCATGTCGGGCCGGACGCGGACCAGGATGGCGATGGCGATGAAGTAGATGGCAATCGAGATGAGTCCGGGAATGATCGCGGCGGTGAACAGGGCGATGACGAATTGCTCGGTCAGGACGCCGTAGAGCAGCATCAGGTTGGACGGCGGAATGAGGATGCCGAGGGTGCCGCCCGCGGCGATGCAGCCGATGGCGAGTGACGGCTTGTACTTCCGGTCGAGCATTTCGGGGAGCGCGACCCGCATGAAGGTGGACGCGGTGGCGATGGAGGAGCCGCAGACCGCGCCGAAGCCGCCGCACCCGGCGACGGTCGCCATGGCGAGGCCGCCCCGATAATGGCCGACGAAGCCGTGGAACAGGCGATAGAGATCGCCCGACAGCCCCGCCGCGGAGGCAAAACTGCCCATCAGGAGAAACATGGGGATCGCGGCAAGGCTCTGATGCACCAGCAGATCGGTGGGCGTGGTGGCGAAGATGTTGGTCGCGCCCTCGATGCCGATCATCGTCCAAAGACCGAAGAAGCCGGCCACCGCCATCGCGATGCCGATGGGCACATGCAGCGCGATGAGGACGAACATGAAAACGATGCCGAGGCTGCCGAGCGTAATGGGGTCCATCAGCCTGCCTCCGCCGCCATATGCCGAACGCTAAATCTCATGGGAGTCGCCTTCGGTCTCGACCGCCTCGCCGGTCACCGCCTGATACACGGCATGAACCAGGACGCCGACCTGCACGATCGCGGCGATAAAGACCACCGCGGCCACCACCCACCACCACGGCCACTGGGGCACTTCCAATACGCCGGAGGCGAGGCCGTTCTCGGTCACCCGCAGGGCAAACAGGATGAACTGCCAGCTGTAGAGCACCATGGCGAACAGCGTGATTGCCGCGCCGAACACCTCGAGCCAGAGATGGCTGCGCACGCCGAGCGCGCGGCCCAGAAACCGGATGGTGACCAGATGCTTGCCAACCAGGCAAAGGGGAAAGAAGCTGGCGATGACGATGGCGATGTTGTAGCGGTTCAAATCGTCGACGGCGAGTATGGGCGCGTTGAAAATCCACCGCATGACGACATCGCCGGTGATCGATGCGGCGATGACGATCACCGCCACTGCGCCGATCACCGCGACCCAGTCCATGCTGCGGCCCATGCGGCCGCGAGGGCCTAGAAGACTATCCATGAAATCACCTCAAGCGCCGCCCCGGCGCGGCGGCCGCGATGGACCGCCGCGCCGGATGACGCCGGTTGCCGGGGACTTAGGAGCTCGAGTTCACCTGTTTGATGATCTTCTGGATTTCCTTGTACTTGCGCGGTCCGTCCTTGACCCGCGCGATCCACTCATCGTGCAGGACCTGGAACTTCTTGCGAAGCGCGGCCTCTTCGGCGCCCATGGGCTTGAGGATGGTCTTGCCCTTTTCGGCCTCGGACTTGCGGACCCGGACCTGGTTACCTTGGTTGATACCGCCCATGGTCTTGGCGAGGGCCAGTCCCGAATGCTTGTCAAATGACCGGCGGGCCGCCGCGGGCAGGGCATCGAATTTATCCTTCCGGACGCCGAGGACGAACGAGCGAACGCCCGACGGGACATCCACATGGGTCTTCAACAGCGGTTCCAGGCGGAATGTGCGAAGCGCCGACCAGCCCGACAGCAGGCCGGTGATGACGCCCCTGTTCAGGCCCTCGGCCACCGCGGGGATGCCCATGCTGACGGGCGAGCCGCCGAGAATGGAGATCACCTTGGCTTCCTCGGGTCCCGCGGCGCGGATTTTGTTGCCCTTGAGGTCGCCGATGGTGTTCAGCTTCACCGACAGGTGGATTCCGCCGTTGTCATTGGTGAAGACGGTGGCCACATGGAGCTTCTCAGTTCCGGTCAGCAGCCCGGCCGCATGGGCGCGCCAGGCGATTTCCGAGCCCTTGTCCGGATCCGGGAACATGTAGGGCAGCGAAAATACCGTATAGTCGGGGAACAGTTTCGCGGTGTAGGCGGGCAGGATTTGGGCGCCGTCCTGGATGCCGCCGAGCACCGCCTCGTACTGCTTGGCGAGACTCCGCACCAGCGAACCGCCCCAGAATGTCTTGATTTCCAGCGTGCCGCCGGAATCCCTGGACACGGCCTCCGCCCAGGGCTGCAGGCCCTTGCGGATCAGCGACGACTTCGCCGGCGTGCGCGATCCAATCCGCAAGACGTTGTCGGCGGCGTCGACCGGTGGCGCGAAGCTGATGCCGGTGACGATGACGGCCGCGCCCGCGGCCAGTAAAGCGGCTTTCTTCATAATTTACTTCCTCCCTGTGTTCGGCCTGCGGAGCGGCCGGCGAGATTGGCGTCGTTGCGCATCCGCTCGAGCCCGCAACCACGCCCGATTATCCAAAAACCCTAGGACCGATCAGTCTGCCCGTCAATTTGAGCATGATCATTCTTTTTTAAAGCTCGTTGGGATCGTGATCCATTTCTCCCACCGCGGCGGTGAGGCCCTTCTCGCCGCCGGCGAGGTGATATTTGCCGTCCCGGTCCCGGCCGAGCCTGCCCTCATCGCGTAATTCATCCAATGCGCAGGCCACTTCTCGGCCATCGAGGCTGCCGACCGCCTCCATGACGTCGGCGAAGTAGAGGGGCTCCGCCTCGAGGGCTTGCTCGACGGTTTGGTAGCGCGCCTGGCCCTCGAACTTTTTCGCCTGTGGCCGCTGTGCGGTCACCCGGTCCTTGGTTTCCATGGGACGGGTGCAGTCGAAACCGGCCTTGGCGCCGGTGCGTTCGCCCAATAGGGACGGGTCCATGGTCATGCCCTGCATGCCCTCGAAGATCATGATGTCGCGATGGGCCTGGAACCGGGTGCCGAACGCCCATTCCGTCTGACGGTCGTCGAAGATGTCGACGTCCTCGTCATAGACGAACACGTGCTTTACGCGCATCACCTTGCCGAAGACGGCGGTGATGGCATTGCGGGCCTCGCCGTGCCGGGTCTGACGCATGGCGACCCTGACCGTCTGGGCGCCGCCCGAGTTGGTCATCATGCGGACCGCCACCGGCTCCTTTATGGTCTGGCGGAGAAGACCCAGAATCTCGGCTTCGGTGCGCAGGGTGTTCATGTTGCTGGAGTCGCAGCGCTCCAGAATTCGCCCGGAGCCGTGGAGCAGAGACTGGTGCAGAGCATCCTTGCGCATGGTGATGGCGGTGCAGGTGAATACGGGATCCTGGTGCATGGGTCCGTAATATCCCATGTACTCCCCATAGGGCCCTTCGGGCTCGACATAGCCGCGCTCGTCCAGATAGCCCTCGAGAACAATTTCCGCGTCGGCCGGAATCTTGATGTCGTTGGTCACGCTCTTGACCAGCGGCACCGGCTCGCCGCGGAGCGTGCCGACCTCCTCGATCTCGTTGCCCGGCCGCCGCATGCCCGCGCCCATCTGGTCCAGCGGGTGGGCGCCGACGGTGAACGTGATGGGCAGCCTTTCGCCGCGCGCAACCACCTTTTTGTAGATCCGCTTGAGATCCGAAGGCGCGGTGACGTTGGTGCCCGTCTGAAATTTGTTGCGAAGGCTCAGCCGCCGGGCGCCCACATTCGTGTCGCCCGTGTCCGGGTCGATGGTGTGATCGATGCCGCAGGTCAAATACACGCTGCCGTCGAACTCGTGCTGGGGATGAAACGGCAGCTTCGTGAGGTCCACGTCGCCGCCGGCGACAATCACTTCATGGACCGGCGCTTCATCCGACGGCACCTCGACAACCGGCTGCTTGTTGGCGATCCGGCGAAGAAATTCGTCGGCCACCGTGTCCGGTGTCGCATCGAACGCCGCGGCGAGACGCCGGCGTCCCCCACAAACCGCGGCGGCGATCTCGAAATGCTCCGGTCCCGCATCCTTGAACAGAACGCACTTATCGGTCGCCTCGATTATGGAACTCATGTGCGCCAACGGCACCGGTTCGTCATGCACATCGACCTCGCCCATGTCGATCAATCGCTCGACGAACCGGCGCAGGCGGAACTTGTCAAAATCCACTTTGGAACTGACGGCTGTGTCGGGCATCGTGTCTTCCTCCCCTATGCAGGCTTTCGTACTGGCCGCTTATCGGACACAATGAACCCAACCTGCTTACCGGTAAAGCGCCCAGCTTGATTTGTGATCATGATCCGTTCTTCATAATGTCGTTGATGGGAGGGTGTCGGCAAGATGGACCGGAAGCCGTCGGCAATCGAAACCGGATGGCCCGAGGAAGGGCTGACACGCGTTCCCTACGATGTTTTCGACAGCGGGGAAATCTTCGAGCGCGAGCAGGAACGCCTGTTCAGGGGGCCGACCTGGAACTATCTGGGCCTGGAGTGCGAAATTCCCGAGCCCGGCGATTACAAGCTGAACTTCATCGGAACCACGCCGATCATCGTCTGCCGCAATGGCGAGGGCGAGGTTCGGGCATTCGTCAACCGGTGCACCCATCGCGGGTCGCTGCTGTGCTTCAGGAACCGGGGCAACGAGAAGGTCTTCACCTGCGTCTACCACAATTGGTCGTTCGATCTGGACGGCAACCTCAAGGGCATCGCGTTCCGCCGCGGCGTCAACGGCCAAGGCGGCATGCCCAAAGACTTCGACGAAGAGAAACACGGGCTGGAGGCCGTCCGGGTGACGACCCGGGGCGGGGTGGTGTTCGGCACCTTTTCGGACGACACGCCGGACCTCGAGGAATATCTCGGCCCCCAAATGACGGGGTTCATCGACCGCATGTTCAACAGGCCGCTCAGGGTCATGGGCCACTACTCCCACCGGCTCCGCAACAATTGGAAGCTGGTGATGGAGAACGTCCGCGATCCCTACCACGCCAGCATCCTGCATCTGTTCTTCGGTTCCTTCGGGCTGTCCCGCCACACCATGGAGGGCGCCGCGCTGCTCGACGACAGCGCTTGGCATCACATCGTCTACACCAAGCGCGCCACCGACGATATTTCGGGCTCGGAATACGAGGGCGGGAAATTGAAGTCGATGAAATCGAACCTGAGCTTGGCCGATCCGACGCTGCTGGACGAGTGGCAGGAGTTCGATGACGGGATCACGAACATGGTCCAGACGGTGTTCCCGGCGGTGACGTTCCAGCAGATCACCAACTGCCTGGGCGTCCGCCATCTGGTGCCCAAGGGCCCGGACGAGGCCGAGATGATCTGGACCCTGTTCGGCTACGAGGACGACGAGGACTGGCAGCGGGAGATTCGCCGCACGCAGGCCAATCTCGTCGGCCCGGCCGGGCTGATCTCTCTGGAGGACGGCGCAGTCACCAACTTCGTCCAGCGCGCCATCCGGGGACGCGAGGGTCACGAGGCCTCGGTGGTCGAGCTCGGCGGCGACGCCGTCGAAAGCTCGGCAAACAGGGTCACCGAGGCGACCGTACGCGGATTCTGGAAAGGCTACCGCGACGTCATGGGTCTCTAGGACCGGAGACCGCCATGGATACCGTCGACATCCGGCATCGGGTCGAGCAGCTTCAGATCGACTATGCCTATTGCATCGACTCCGGCCATTTCGAGGACTGGCCGGAATTCTTCACCGACGAATGCGTCTATCGGATCATTTCCCGGGACAGCTACGAACAAGGGCATGAATCGGGTTTCTACTATTGCCGCTCGAAAAACATGCTTCGCGACCGCGTCCTGGCGCTTCGCGAGACCACCATCTACGAGCCGCAGCGGTATCGCCACGTCATCGGCGGCACCCGTATTCTGGACTCCGGCGATAAGAGATGCCGGGCCGAGTCGAATTTGATTGTCGTCCGGACCCTGCAGGCCGGGGAAATGAGCATATTCGCGGCCGGCGCCTACCTCGACACCATCACGTTCGAGCCGGAGACGCCGAAATTCATCGAAAAGGTCGTCGTGACCGATTCACCCCAAATCGACATGCTGCTCGCCGGCCCGCTCTAGGAGAACTCATCCGGGAGGACACCCATGACGGTTATCGATATCCATACCCATTCGCTGAGCGAGGACTGGCTTCGGCGTCTTCGCAAGTACGGCGCGCCGGAGATCGAACTGAAGCCGCTCCCCGATGGCCGGGAGGTTCTCGTCGAACGGGGGGCGCAGAGTTTCCTTCCGTGCCCCGAGATGCTCGACTACGACCTGCGGATCAAAGACATGGACGCGGCCGGCATCGACATTTCGGTCGTATCGCTGACCAGCCCGTCGGTCTACTGGGGCGGGGCGGAGGTCAGCGCCGAGACCGCCCGGTCCATCAACGACAGCATGGCGGCCGCCCAAACCGCCTACCCCGACAGAATTCGATGGTTCGCCACGTTGCCGTGGCAGTATCCGGATCTGGCGGTCGAGGAATTGGAGCGCGCCGCCGGTGCCGGCGCGGTCGGCGTCATGGTGCTGGCCAATATTCACGGCACCAGGCTGGTCGATCCGTCTTTGGCGCAGATTTGGCGGGCCATCGACCGCCGCGCCCTGCCGGTGCTGGTTCATCCGACCACGCCGCCCGGCGTTCAGGAAATGGATCTCGGACGGCTGCTGGCGTCGGTCGGCTTTACCTTCGACACGTCGCTCGCCATCGGCCGCATGGTCCTGGAGGGCTTCCTCGACACCTATCCGAACCTCACCCTTATCGCGTCCCACGGCGGCGGCAATCTGCCTTATCTGGCGAGCCGGATGGATTTGTTTTTCGAGCAGCGGATGCCTGCGGCGGAGAGGAAGATCAGTGAACCGCCGAGCGCGCATCTCGGCCGGATTTACTATGATTCAATCGTCTATCAGCCGACCTGCCTGAAACTTTGCGTGGAAATGGGCGGACCGGCGCACGTGCTGTTCGGCACGGACTATCCTCACCCGGCCGATATACCGATTCTCATGGAGTTGGCCGATGCGTTGCCCGCCGACCAGTCGCGCGCCATCAAGGGCGGAAACGCCCGCCGCCTGTTCGGGCTGTAGGGAGAGGGAATATGGATACCGGCATCGGCCAACCTGTCCGGCGTAGGGAAGACGGCCGTCTCGTCACCGGCAATGGGACGTACAGCGACGATGTGAACATGCCCGGTCAGGCCTACGCCGTCGTGGTCCGGTCGCCCCATGCCCATGCCCGCATCCTGTCCATCGGCACCTCGGCCGCCGAAGCCGTTCCCGGCGTTCTCGCCGTTCTGACCGGCGCCGACCGGGAAGCCGACGGGCTCAACCCGATTCCCCATGTAGCGCTGCCGAGTTCGGGCCTCGACATCACCCTGGTGCCCAAGGGCGGAGAACCGTTCTACGGACCTCACCATATCCTGACCAACGACAAGGTGCGTCTGGTCGGCGAAGGCGTGGCGCTGGTGGTCGCCGAAACCAGGGACATCGCCAGGGACGCCGCCGAACTGGTCGACGTCGGCTACGAAGTCCTGCCGTCCGTGACGGCGACCCTCCCGGCCGCGGAGCCCGGCGCGCCGCTGGTATGGGACGAAACGCAGTCCAACGTCGTGATCGATGCCGACGTGGGCGACCGGGCGGCCACCGACGCGGCATTCGAAAAAGCCCACAAGGTGGTCCGGCTCGAGACCTGGGTGCGGCGGGTAACCGGCGTGCCGATGGAACCGAGGAGCGGCGTCGCCGCCTATGATCCGGAGACCGGGCGGTTCAACGTCCATTGGGGCGGCGGCGGGGTGGTGCGGCCCAAGCGGGAGCTCTCCGTGATCATGGGCGTGGAGTTCGATGACGTGCGGGTGACGGCCAAGGACATCGGCGGCAATTTCGGCACCAAGAACAGTTTCTACCCGGAGACCGCGCTGGTCGCCTGGGCGGCCAAGCGGATCGGCCGGCCGGTGAAGTACGTCGCCGAGCGAACCGAGGCCTTCCTGACCGACTACCAGGGCCGGGACCTTGCGGTGACCGCCGAGTTGGCCCTCGATTCGTCGGGCCGGTTCCTCGCCATGCGCGGATCTAACCTGTCGAATATCGGCGCCTACCCGGTGTCCATCGTGCCCCTCACCAAAGGGGTGGAGATCATGACCGGGGTCTATGACATCCCGGTCGCCTATTTCCGGGCCCGGGGGGTTTACTCCAATACCGCTTCCACCGCCCCTTACCGGAGCGCCGGCCGGCCGGAGGTGATGTTCGTCACCGAAAGGCTGGTCGACCGGGCGGCCCGCGAAATGGAAATGGACCCGGCTGAAATCCGGCGCAGGAACCTGGTGCCGGCGGGCGCGTTTCCGCACGAGAACAAGCTCGGCATGACCTACGACTCCGGCGACTATGCGGGCGCCATGGAACGGGCGTTGGAACTGGCCGATGTGGCGGGCTTCGACGGCAGGAAGAAGGAGACCGAAGCCAAGGGTCTCGTCCGCGGCCTCGGCATCGCCAATTACATCGAAACCTCCACCGGCCTTCCCAGGGAGCGAAGCGATATCACGGTGCGCCCGGAGGGGTCCATCGACGTGGTGGTCGGCACCCTTTCCAGCGGTCAGGGCCACGAGACCAGCTTCACGCAGGTCGTCAGCGAGTGGTTCGGCGTACCCCTCGAGGAAGTCGATCTCGTCCAGGGGGACACGGATATCGTCGTGTTCGGCGGCGGCTCCCACTCGGGAAGGTCCATGCGGCTCGCCGGCCGGGTGATGGGCGAGGCGACGGAGAAGATCGTCGCCAAGGCCAAGGAAATCGCCGCACACAACCTGGAGGCCGCCGTCTCGGACATCGAACTTGCCGGCGGCAGGCTGACGGTGGCCGGCACCGACCGGTCGCTCGGACTCTATGACGCGGCGCGCCTGGCCGAGACGGACGCGACCCTGCCGGAAGAACTCCGGGGACCGCTCGCCGCGACGGGCGATCAGACCGCGACCGTGCCCGACTTCCCGTTCGGCTGCCATATTTGCGAGGTGGAGGTGGACGTCGAAACCGGCGCTTTCCAAATCGACAGATATGCGGGCGTCGACGATGTCGGCCGGGCGATCAATCCGCTGATCCTTCACGGTCAGGCCCACGGCGCCATCGTTCAGGGCCTGGGACAGGCGCTCTCCGAACTTGTCCATTACGATCCCGAGACCGGCCAATGCCTGTCGGCGACGTTTATGGATTACGGCATGCCGGTCGCGAGCCAGTATCCGTCATTCGTCACCGAGATCAGCGAGGTACCCTCGACGACCAATCCCTTGGGAATTCGCGCGGGCGGCGAAGGGGGCACCACCCCGGCGCTTGCCGTGGTCGTCAACGCGGTCGTCGACGCGCTCGCCGGCTTCGGTGTCGGTCATCTCGAAATGCCGCTCACCGCCGAGAGTATATGGCGTGCCGTCCATGACACATCCGCCTAGTCTCATTTCCAGAGCAGTTTCCGGGGAGAAAACGTGATGGACAATATCCGCACCGAACAAGACGGCGAGATCACCACCATCACCATCGACAGCCCGGATGACGGCAATCGGGTAAGCGACGAAATGGCGGCGCACCTTGCGGGCCTGATGCAACAGGCATCGGAGGGAAGCAAGGCCATCGTCCTCCGGACGGCCGGCGGGGATTTCTGTCTCGGCAGAAAAACCATGGGCCGGACCTGGCCGCAACCCGAGGCCCTGGAATCACGCGAAAAGATGAGCATGGTGTTCGACTTCTACGACACTTTTCGGCGACTCAAAATTCCGGTCGTCGCGCCGATCCAGGGACGGACGTCCGGGTTCGGTTGCGCCATCGCCGCGCTGACCGATATCACGATCGCCGCCCGGTCGGCCCGCTTCGAACTGCCCGAGACCAGCCACCGCATCATGCCCACCGCGGCCATGTCCTCCATGGTCGACCGGGTTTCGCGAAAAGGCCTGCTCTACCTCAGCTATTCGGCTCAATCCATCGACGCCCTGAATGCACTGGCCATCGGTCTGGTGAGCGAAGTGGTCGCGGACGACGAGGTGGAGGCGGCCCTGGGCCTGGTGGTCGAGAACATCCGCCGGATGCCCATGCCGGCCGTCTTCGCGGTCAAGGCCTTCGCGTCCAACGCCGCCGGGATGTCCATCGACGGGGTAAACGACTACGCCCAGAACCTCCACGCGACGGTCAACACGTCGTCGAGAATGCGGGAATAGCCCTTGAGCGACTGTGGAGGTGGCCCATTCGGCATGTTCGCCACGCGAACATCCGGTATGGACGAGCGCCTGCCCGGCTATTCAGGAACCGTTTCCAGCCTGTACCATACAACCGAACACTCTTTCACCGGGAGGAAAACATGCAGCTTTCAAAATTCCTAGTAGCGGCCGGTTTGGCCGCGCTGGTGGCCGCTCCGGCGGCAGCCCAGACCGTGGGCGTCGGCACGACCAAAGGCGGCTTCACCAACCAGGCCGGCCAATCCCTGTCCAAGGTCGTGTCCCAAATGACCGATATTCAGATGCGGTCCCAGCCCTTCGGCGGGTCCAGCGTCTATGTCCCCGCCGTCAATGCGGGCAAGCTGGAATTCGGTTTGGTGAACGAACTTGAATCTCTATATGCCGTAACGGGCACGGGCATTTATCCGGGCCGCAAGCACCCCAATCTGCGAGTCGTTACGGCGACCATTCCGTTCCGCGTCGCGACCTTCGCCCGCAAGGATTCCAATATCAAGACGCTCAAGGATCTGAAGGGCAAGCGGGTGCCCAGCGGCTGGTCGTCCCAGCGCATCATCCAGCCGCTGATGGAAGCGCAGCTCGCCAATGCGGGCCTGACCTATGACGATGTGGTCAAGGTGCCGGTCCCCAATGTCGTCAAGAGCGCCGACGTCTTCGCCGCCGGCGGGGCGGACGTATTCCACTTCGTCTTCGGCGCCGGCAAGGTGCGCGAAACCAACGCCAAGGTGCGGGGCGGCATCCGCGTGCTGCCGTTCGACCCCTCGCCCTCGGCATTGGCCGCAGCCCGTAAGCATGTGCCGCCGGCTTTCGCCAAGCCCGAAAAACCCTCCAAACGGAATGTGGGAGTCGACGCGCCGCTGCACGTCATGACCTATTGGCATACCCTGGCCGCCGGCGCGCATGTGTCGGATGACGTTGTATACAAAGTCGCCAAAACCATGCACGACAACCGCGCCGCGCTGGTCAAGGCGTTCCCCGGCTGGGGCGGGTTCCGGTCGGACAGCATGGCAATCAACTTCAAGGGGCTCACCTACCACCCGGGCGCCGTGAAGTTCTATAAGGAAAAAGGTGTGTGGCCGCCCAAATAGGGTGAACCCGCCAGACGGCCCACACACCTTAGAGGCTGTCAGTGACCGACGCTGTCCCGACTGACGCCGGCAGCGGCACGAAATCGGCGATGAACGGCTTTATAGCCGTTCTCGCCATCGTGTTGACGCTGGGCTCGATTGCCTGGGCTGCCGACCTGTACCGGATGGCGGGTCTGCTGCTCTATACGGAGCAGTTCCTGAGCGGCATTCTGGCCATCGCGGTGCCGCTGGTATTTCTGTCCGTCCGCGCGCGGAAGGGAAGCGAAGGCGCGACCATCCCCTGGTACGACTACCTGTTCTCCATCCTGGGGTTTGTCTGCGCCGGCTACATGGCGGTGCGCTATCCGCAACTGGCCGAACTGGTCTCCGACGCGCCCGTCGATGGCCTGATCCCCGGCGTCATCATGGTCGCGCTCCTGATCGAGGGGCTGAGGCGCACCGTCGGCCATGTGCTGACCGTTCTGGTGATCGCCTTTGTTTTCCTGGGCCTGTTCGGCCACCTGCTGCCGGGCAAGCTGGCCGGCAAGGAAATGCTGACCCGGGATCTGTTCTATTACCTGGCCTGGGACCCAACCAGCATCCTTGGTATCCCGTTGAAGATCGTGACCTCCATCGTCCTGGCATTCGTCTTCTTCGGCCAGGTGCTGACCAAATCGGGAGGCTCGGCGTTCTTTACCGAGTTTTCCATGGTGCTGGTCGGCCGATACCGGGGCGGCCAGGCCAAGATCGCGGTGACCGGATCGGGCTTCTTCGGCTCCATCTCGGGCAGCGTGGTCTCCAACGTGGTCACCACCGGCGTCATCACCATCCCCTTGATGCGGAGCGCCGGCTACCGGGGCGTTCAGGCGGGCGCCATCGAGGCGGTGGCGTCAACCGGCGGCCAGCTTATGCCGCCGATCATGGGGGCGGCCGCCTTCCTCATGGCCGAGTTTCTGGAGATTCCCTACAAGGAGGTGGTGGTCGCGGCGCTTATCCCGGCGGTGCTGTATTACGTGGCGCTGTTTATCCTGGCCGACCTGGAGGCGGCGCGCACCAACATCCAGCCGCTGACGGACGAGGAAATACCGAAACTGTGGGATGTGGTGAAGTCCGGCTGGTACTTCCCCCTCCCCTTCGCGGCCCTGATCGTCGCCCTGTTCAATTTCAATTTCTCGCCGGAAATGTCGGCGCTCATCGCGACCGGGGTCATCGTCGCGACCAGTATGGTCTTCGGCTACAAGGGCAAGCGTCTTACCCTTGGAGATCTTCTGGATGCCGTACGGGCCACCGGCCACGCCGTCCTCGACATCATCATGATTGCGGCGGCCGCCGGCATCGTCATCGGCACCCTCAATGTGACCGGTGTCGGCTTCGGCATGTCGCTTTTGCTGGTGGAGCTCGGCGGCACCAATCTCTTCCTCCTTCTGCTGATATCCGCATTGGTCTGCATCATCCTCGGTATGGGCATGCCGACGGTCGCCGTCTACCTGATGCTGGCGACCCTGGTCGCGCCCGCCCTGATCGAGGTCGGCATCAACCCCATGGCGGCGCACCTGTTCATCCTCTATTTCGGCATGATGTCCATGATCACGCCGCCGGTGGCCATCGCCGCCTTCGCGGCCGCGACGCTCACCGGCGAAGACGCCATGAAAACCGGGTTCGCGGCCATGCGCTTCGGCTGGTTTGCTTATCTGGTGCCGTTCCTCTTTGTTCTCAGCCCCAGTCTGCTGATGGAAGGCGACGCATTCGAGGTTATCGCCGCGGCGGCGACCGCCGCAGGGGGCGTATGGCTCGTTTCCATCGCCATCATGGGATACTTCGTTCGTGAGCTGGGGCTTCCGTTGCGGGTTCTATTCGGACTTGCCGGCGTGGCGCTGCTCATTCCCGGCTCCGGGTTCGAGGGGGCGCAGGTGACAGACATCGCCGGACTGGTTATCGGCGTGTTGCTGATCGGGCGGGAAGTGGCGGTGAGCCGGGCGGCGAAAGCCGGCGCGCTCTAACCGGCGCCCCGCACCTTGTCGATCAGGCCCGCCGGATCCGGAATAGCGGATCCCCGCCAGGCGACGACCTGATCGGGCCGGATAAGCGCGTGGTCAGCCTCGTAGAGGTCGCGTGCCCCGTCGATTTCGACATGGAGAGACCGCAAGGGCAGTCCGGCCGTTTTCGCCGCCGCTTCGAGCCGCCGGCCCTCCTCCCTGTCGCCTGAAAAATTCAGGTGGGTAAACTCGAACCCGAACCGGTCATACAGGGAGATGTCCTCGTCCAGCCAAAGATGCGGCGCCCGTCCGCCGGGGCAGGCCGTCGGCACATACTCATTGGCGCGGTCGGGCGGCGGCGATGAGCCGTCGGGAGCGATGATGGGCGATCCGTCCAGCCGCGTGCCAAACGTAATTCCGGGGATATTGAACTCGGTTCGCCCATGCCGGTCGAAATATTCTCCCGCTTCCGCGCGCAGCTTCGCGCCCTCATCCGAATCTTCTTCGAGCCGCGGGTCGGGTTTGAAATTACCCAACGAATTGGCGAAACCCCTCGCATATCCCGTGTTGCGGACCGCGGCCGGATGCCTCTCCGGGTGATAGGATTCCAGGAGCCCGTCTCCGCCCCAGCCATTGACCGCCGCCGCCAGTTTCCAGCCCAAATTGACCGCGTCCTCGACCGCCGTGTTGTATCCGAGCCCGCCCGTCGGGGTGAACAGATGAGCGGCGTCTCCGGCGATGAACAAGCGCCCCTTCCGCAGCCGCTCGGCGACCAGGGCAAATCCGGCCCGCCACGAGGACCTGGTGATGATGTCGAAGTCGACTTCCTTTCCCATGCATTGGGCGAACATCCGGCGCGCCTGGATTTCCGAAATGTCGTCCCGGTCCTCGCCGGGCTTGAGCTGGGTGTGAAAGACGAACTCCATGTCTCCGTCGACGGCCACGAAGAAACATCGCCGCCGATGATCCACATTGACGTTCATCCATGCGGGTTTGCCGCACATGTTCTCGTATATTTCCCGGCTCCGGAGATAGACGGCATGCATGTCGCCGCCGGCGAAATCCCGCTCTATGCCCGCCTCTCCCTCGTACTCGACGCCCATATGGTTTCGCACGATGCTTCGGGCGCCGTCGCAGCCGACGAGGTACCGGCCGGTGAACGCCACCTCGCGCCCCTGGTGAACGGCCGTTGCCGAGACATGATCGCCGTGGTCGGCGACCGACGTCACCGCGTGCTCATAACGCAGCCGGACCGACGGCAGTTTTTCCGCCTGATCGTGGAGAACGCGCTCCACGTACATCTGCGATACCCTGTGAGGCAGCTCCGCCGCGCTCCAGGACCCCGAGAGGTGTTTGACGAGCCTCGCCGCTTCCTGGGCGGACGGAAGTTGAAACCGCGCCAGTTCGTACCCTGAGAACGTCGTGTAGTAGGCGATATCGGTGGGGTAGTCCCGGGGCAGACCCATTGCCCGCACCCGGTCGGCAAATCCCAACCGGCGGTAATGCTCCATCGTCCGGGCCTGGGTGGCATTGGCCTGCGGGTTGATGGCCGTGGAGAGATCGTCGTCCAGCAGCACGGTAGAGACGCCGCGCCGGCCAAGCTCGTTGGCGAGCATTAGCCCGGCCGGACCGCCGCCGACGATGATAACGTCCGATACCGCCTCGTTCGGGGAATTCACGCTCGCCGTCCCTTCCCCGTGATTTTAGCGGGCCGCATCACCGCGGCACCGGGTCCGACCGGTCGGGGTTCCTGAAGGCCATCATATCCCTGAAGCTTTCGAGCGCCTGCACCCGGTCCCACCAGGACGCGATATTCGGCCTGGACTTGCGGCCGATCAGTTCGGGCCGGCCGAGAACCTCGATACGATTGATGTAGGACATCAGCGAAATGTCCGCGAGGCTGTAGGTATCGCCCAGCAGCCAGGGGCCGGGGTGAAGTCCGGCTTCCATCCGGTCGAGCACCTGTTCGATCCGGGCGAAAGCAGCGTCCTCCTGCGCCTTGGGCATGCCCGAATCGAGTCGCTTCGCTGCGGTCTCCGCGAGGTCGGACTTGCCCAATTTCGCCAATTTGGAATGCACCTCATCGATCGAATACTTCGCCAGCACGCGCGGCCGGTGCCTGATGTTGAAGGACGCGACCGAGATGGCGCCGTGCAGGTCTTCTTCCGAAATCAGCATCCATTTGCGCATGCGCGAGACGCTTTGGGGGCTGTCGGGCCGCAGTTGGACCTCCGGATGCAAGTCTTCCAGATATTCGCAGATGATGTTGGAGTCGGTCACGATGTGGCCGTCGTGATCCAACGTCGGTACGACCGCCTTGTCGTTGAGCTCGAGATACCAGGATTGGTGTTGTTCAAATTCGAAAAGGTCGATGTGGACGCTTTCCCAATCCAGTTTTTTCTCGGCCAGTACAATGCGGACTTTCTGGGAGCAGACCGAACTCCAATAGTGATACAGCTTGAGCAACGGCCTTCCTCCTGGTTCCCCGCGCCGCGACAGATCCCAATCGAATGCGCGACCGGTTATTCGGCGGCCTCGCTCCGCGGCCGGCGTAGCCGGCCCCGGAAGCGGGGCATGACCTCGGCGGCGAACAGCTCCATGTTTTTCCTGGTCAGTTCGTGGGGCAGGGTTCCGAACTGCAGGATGGTGCACATCCGTCCGAGACCAATCCGGTCCTGGAATTCCTCCAGGCGGGACCGCACCGTATCGGCGCTGCCGCATATGAACATGCCGAGATCGTTCATTCGGTCCATGGTCTTGCCGCCGCCCAGCATTTCCCGCTTGGCCAGCGCGATGGCCTTCAGCGAACTGATGGAGGTATAGCCCGGCGGCAACAGGAGTTCGTTGGGAATCCGCAGAAACTTATTGAAGAACGCCTCGATGTGCGGTTTGGCTTCCTTGGCGGCGATCTCGTCGGTCTCGCCGACATATATGGGGACGGCGAGGCCAAGCTGCCGGTCCTCCGCCTCGTAGCCGTAGTCTTCCTCGCATACCCGGCGGTACATGCCCATGAACTGCTCCACCGCCGAGAACGGCGAATAGACGTTCAGATAGGTGTACTTGCGGTCGGGATGCGCCGCCCAACGGATGGTTTCTTCCGAGCCCTGCGAGGGAATCCACACCTCGGGATGGGGCCTGGAATAGGGCCGCGGCCACAGATTGACGTATTGCAGATGGTAGTGCTTGCCCTCGAAGGCGAAGGGCCCGACCTCGGTCCAGGCGCGAACCACCAGATCGTGGGCCTCGTGAAAACGCTCCAGGGAGAATGCCGGGTTGATCCCCATCGCGTGGTACTCGACGCCGAGGCCGCGGACGAAGCCCGCCACGAACCGCCCCTTGGTGATGTTGTCGAGCATCGAGAACTCTTCGGCGATCATCAGCGGATTGTTGACCATCGGCAGCGCCCGGCCGAGAACGCAGACTTTTGCCTGCCTGGTATTGCGAGCCAGCGCGCCGGCGATAACGCCGGGCGTCGGCATCAGGCCATAGGCGGTCTGATGATGTTCATTCACGCAGACCCCGTCGAAGCCCAGCTCGTCGGCGTATTCCAACTCGTCCATGTACCGGGTGTAGAGCTTATGGCCCTCCTCGGGGTCGTAGTAGCTGTTGGGCAGCAGCAGGTTCGCCGATGCGTATTTCTTGTCGTACTCCAGATCCAGCGCGCCGTAGGGCATGAGGTTGAAGAAGTAGAAATCCATCAGGCGGCTCCCCCGGTAAACGTCACCAGGCGCGAGAGAAAGGCGTCCCTTGCCTCGGCCATCGGCACGTGGCCGCAGTCTTCGTAGATCTCGAGTTCCGAACCCGGAATCAGTTCGTGATAGGCATGCGCGTAGGGCTCGGGGAATATGCCGTCGCTATCGCCCCAAATGATCAAAGTCGGCAGCTTGAGGCGATGCAGCCACTTCCTGAGGTCGGGGTTGTGGAGCCGCGGCGACCAGCACAGCCGGGCCGCCATCTGCCTGTTCTTCAGCATCACCCCAATCTCCTCCTCGGACGGTTCGTAGGCGAGCATTTCGTCGATAAGGGGTTGCCGGGCGAACACCCGGCGAACGGTTTCCTGCGGCGACCAGGCGAACAAATCGCCCATCGGCGTGCCGTTCACCCAGATTCCGGCCGATGAAACGAGGGTCAGCGACTTGATGCGGTGGCGGTCCCGGACGGCGATCTCGGCGGCGATCCAGCCGCCCATGGAATGGCCCGCCAGATGGAAGTCTTCCAGGCCGAGGGCCTCGATCACGTCGAGGTAGAAGTAGGCCATGTCGGAGATGCTGTCCATCCAGCCCGGCGCGTCCGTGTCCCCGAATCCCGGGTGATCCGGCAGGATGACGTCGTAGTTGGCCGACAGGGATTCGACCATAGGAAGCCAGGACGCATTGCCGTTGGCGCCGTGCAGCAGCAACAAGGTTTCGCCCTCGCCGGCGCGGCGGACGGTCAACGCGACGCCTGAAACGTTCAGGGTCTCTGTTCTGATACCGGTCATGGTTATCCCTGTCCTTCGGGGCCCGAGACTGCCCGTTTGCTTGTAGATTAACCGGGACACCGGGAAACGCCAGACCCGGATTCCGCCCGCCGGGGACCGTCGCTCGGCTACCCACGGTCGAATCGCTGTCACCCGGGAAACAGTCTTCCGTTTCCGGCCATCGAACATTTGCGCACCGGTACTTGTACAAACCGTCGAGATGCGGTCAAAACGGACGATGAGCGGATCAGTGGGGTACAGGTGATGGCGGAGCTCGTCGGCGGATTCGGCACGTCGCACAGTCTGATACTGGTGATGGAGCCGGAAGACTGGTCCGCGCGAGCGGAATTCGACCGCACCATCAGCCATCCGTTCCGCGGAGAGACCTTGAGCTTTGCGGAACTGGCCGAACGGCGGACGGACAAGGATTATGCGGCCCTCGCCGAACTGCCCGCCCGCCGGGCCCATGCACAGCGTAACCAAACCGCTATCGATGCGCTGGGAGACGCGATCCGCGAGCTCGATCCGGATGTTCTGGTGGTCATCGGCGACGATCAGGAGGAATGGTACAGCGCCGCCATGCAGCCGGCGATCACCATCTATCATGGCGATAAGCTGCTGAATTCCGCCTACGATCCGGAAGATCACAAGCACAAGCATCCGTCCATACAGATGGTGGAGAGCAAGCGCCACACGCCCGAAGACACCTATTATCCGGTGGCCGCGGAGTTGGCGACGCACATGGCGGAAACCGCGACCGCGAACGGTTTCGAGATCACCGCGTCCCGCGACATTCCGTTCGACCGCAAGGGGAAACCGATCGGCATCGGTCACGCGTTCACCTTCATCTACCGCCGGGTGCTCAGGGATCGGCCCATCCCCCTCGTGCCCATCCTGGTGAATACGTTCTATCCGCCGAACCGGCCGCTGCCGTCCAGGTGTTTTCAATTCGGGCAAATCCTCGGCGATGCGATCCGAAGCTGGGAGTCGGATCGGCGGGTGGCGGTGGTGGGCTCCGGCGGGCTCAGCCATTTCGTCATCGACGAGGAATGGGACCGGCGAATGCTCCGCGCCATGGCCGACGGAAATTACGCGCCCCTGATCGAGGAGGACGACGGGATTTTCCGGTCCGGCACGTCCGAGGTGAAGAACTGGATCATCATGCTTGGAGCGATCTCCCGATCCGATTTTGAAATGGAGCTGATCGACTACGTGCCCTGCTACCGCTCCGAGGCCGGAACCGGGACGGCGATGGGGTTTGCCGTCTGGCATTAGACCCGCCGCCCCGTTGGATAAGGCGCAACCGATGCAGGCCGTCGAACAGCCCTTGCCGGCAGGGAGCCGTCCATACATGGCAATTTGCCGACCAGGCAATCCTCCTAATGAGCGGCCCCAACCTACGTAACCATAGGAAGGAGACATGATGTCGTCACAAACCGATGGGTTGATCGGCACACTCCGATTTGAACCGCCTCTGTGCGAGTCGGAAGAAATACGGAATTCGCGGCTGGCGGTTCTCCTGGTAACGGGAACTGGTGAGGATGCTGACGAGATCGCCACATTTGCCAGAAATTTGCGCGAGGATGGGTATTCCGTCTGTTGGACCGACGCCTCGGTGACGGATGAAGTCGATGCAGCCGAAGTTAAAAGACTATATTCGAAGATAGCTGCCGTGGGGTTTCACGAAGGCGCCGCACGTATCTTCGCAAATTGGATCGACGTGCTGGACGCCGTCGCGGTCTACGACCCAATTGCGGGAGAGCTGCCGACCGAGAAAAAACCGCCCATGGTCATTCATACAAGTGGTCCATACGGCGCTTCATCGGCAAATGCCGGCAAGGTCATCGACCGGACCCAGTCGTCTCCTCACGCGCGCCATTACTCCTATGAGAAGTGTAAAACGCGCTTTTGGTTGGCAAAAAATCAAGCCCACGACAAATGGGCTTCGAGAGTAGCGTACTCGCGGACGCTTGACCTGTTGCGCGGCGCAATCGGACCAAAATTCGATCTAGCCGGTTTGTTCGCTGAGCATCTCCGGCTTGAGTTTGAGGAGAAAGATCCGGACGCCACAATGGACACCATGGTCGACCAGCCCTATGTCAATCATATCCCCACACGGACCGGCGGCGTGGGACATGAACTTCTCAAACGGTTCTACAAATATCACTTTATTCCTCAGCAACCGGAGGATCGGGAGAACATCCTGATATCCGAGACGGTAGGCGCGGACACCGTGGTGCTGGAGATCGTGTCTCGATTTACACATGACCGGGTTATCGATCACATGTTGCCGGGGGTCGCGCCAACGGGGAAGCGCATTGAGCTGCCGGTTGTGGTGATTGCAACATTTCGGGGTGACAGGCTGTACAACGAACATATCTACTGGGATCAAGCCTGCCTGCTGACCCAACTTGGCATACTTGATCGTCCGGATTTGCCGATTTCCGGTATCGAAGCGACACATAAACTGCTGGATTCTTCGCTACCCTCAAACGAGCTTATGTCCGCTTGGCGGGACAGCGAAGGAAAACCGTTGTAAGGGCTCGCCGGGAACTCCGGAAACTCCCGGAAGGATCGTGAGCCGGTCCCGTCAGGTTTCCCGCCACCCTGCGACAAGCATGAAGATCGCGGGAAGCACGAACAGGGTAAATGCGGTCGAGGCAACCAGGCCGCCAAGCATGCTGACGGCGAACGGCACGATGAACAGCAACTCGTCGCTTCGTTCATAGAGCAGCGGAGACAGGCCAAGAACCGTGGTGAGCGAAGTCAGGAACACCGCGCGGAAGCGGTCACGGGCCGCGCCGGAAATTGCGGCGATGGCGGGCAGCATTTCGTCTTCGTCCCGGAGCGTGCGGTAACGGTGCAGAAGGACCAAGCCGTCATTCACGATGACCCCGGACGCACCGATAATGCCGAATATCGATACTGCGGTAAGATGCCATCCAAGAATCCAATGGCCGAACACCGCTCCGGCGGCGGCAATCGGAATGCCGATGACGATTACGAACGGCTTCCAGTAGCTGCGAAGGAAGGACGCTATCAGGCCGTACATCGCGAGCAGCACGATCGGGACGACGACGGCAAGCGTCCGCAGCATTTCCCGTTCATCCCGGGCGCCGGCATCGCGGGAAATGACCAGGCCGGGATACTTGGTGACGAGCCCGGGAAGCGCTTCCTTAGAAATCTTTCGTCTTGCCTGGACGGGTGTAGTGGTGGTCAGGTCCGCATGGGCATTTACAAGGGCGGCCGGGCGGCCGTCGATGCGTAGCAGCTTGGCGGGTTCACGCTTTTCGGTCAGGATTGCGGCGGTCGACAGCGGAATTTCGTTCCCGCCCGGAATGTTGATCCGCTCATTGGCGAGTTCCCGCACGCTCCGTCTCCGTTCGGGCGGGTATCGAACCACGACCTTTATTTCGTCGCGGCCGCGCTGGATTCGCTGGACTTCCAGGCCGTGAAAACTCGCCCGCAGCTCCTTGCTGACTATCGCCGAGGTCAGCCCGGCGGCTTCCGCAACCGGAGTCAGTTCCGTATCAAAGTGCCGTTTGCCGGGCGACAGGCTGTCCGACAGCGCGTAGAGGCCCGGAATCCGGGCCATGAAGGACTTCAGTTCCTTCGCCGCTTCGTTCAGGGTCTCCGGATCGTCGTGAACCAACGCATAGGCGACCGACGGCTTGCCCCGGAAGCGGGCCGTATGGATGGAGGCTTCTTCCAGTTCCGGCGTAGGTCCGACATTCTGCCGCCAGGCGCGTTCAATTTCATCATGAGATGCCTGCCTGGCCGGCCGGTCATGCAGCTTGAGGGCGACCGTGGCAACATTGTCCCGTATCGCGCGGTCCTGACCCGTTCTCGATGCACCGGTGTCGCTCAGTTCGCCGACCCTTACGCCGATCGACTCGATCGAGGTGCCTTCCAACTGCTCGTTGATGAGTTGCGCCGCCGCCGCAAATCGCCACGCCGCGTCGGCACTTGCGCCGAAAGGGGCGCCGACCGGCAGGCGCAGATCCGCATGTATCGTCTTGCTGATGCTGGTGGATCTGTCGAACACGACCACGTTGACGGCCTCGAACCGAACCAGGGCGAGGGCGGCAATAAGAAATGCCGCGGCAATGGCAAAGGTCAGCGATACGTGGCGTACCGACCATGACACGCCTCGCACGACGACGGCATCCCGAACCTCGTCAATCCACTCGCAAACCCGATCCTTGACGCCCCGCAACGGAGACAGGCTCCAGGGCCTGTCATGTGACAGGTGGGCTGGCAGGATGCAGAACGCCTCGATCAGTGAAATGACAAGCACGAACAACGCGACGTGGAAGAACACCTGAATGATCTGGTAGTTCTCGACCGTGACGAAGAGAAACGGCACAAATGCCAGAACCGTCGTTATCACTCCCACCGTAACCGGCGCCGCGACGGCACGCGCGCCTGAAACAGCCGCGTCAAGTCCGCTTTTGCCGCTTTCCCGTTCTGTCGCAATGCTCTCGCCGACAACAAGCGCATCGTCGACAACGATGCCGATCAGGACAAACAGCGCCAGCATGGTTCCCATATTCAATGTGAGGCCGGCGACATCGAAGAACAGGAGCGAACCGATAAAGGACAAGGGTATTCCAACGGTGATCCAGACCGCGATCCGCAGGTCAAAGACCAGGACAAGGCAGGCAAAGACAAGGATAATGCCGATGACTGCATTCTGAATGATGTCCGCAAACCTGTCAGCGAGCGGGGCCGCCGCATCGTTCCAGATCGACACTTTCACCGCGGATGGAGGCGTGTAACTCTCCAGCCAGTGTTTCACCACCTCTGCGGTCCTGGTGAAGGACTGCCCTTCCGCGACCTCGATCCGGAGAAAGACGGTCGGTACGCCGTCAACCTCCGACAGGATGTCGCTGTTGACGAAACCGTCCCGAACCCTTGCCACGTCGCCGAGCCTGAGCTTTGTGCCATCCGCCCGAGTGATTAGCGGAATGTCCTCGAATTCTTCCCCGAATCGTTTCTTGCTTTGCACGTTGAGCACGACATCGCCGGCATCCGTGGCCAGTTCACCGAACGACAGGTTGAAGGATTCCCGCCGCACCGCCCTGGCCAGTTCGGCGATGGTGAGACTGTGACGGCGCAGCCCTTCCTCGTCGATCTCGATCGCGATTTCACGGTCCCGGGTGCCGCGAAACCGAATCTGGGACACCGAAGGCAGCGTCAGCAGTTCATTGAAGATGCCATCGGCGGCAACCCGAAGGGCGTCTTCCGAGAGGATCTCCGATGACACCGCAATGGTCATGACCTCGTAGTGGCGCCTCTTGATCTCAATCCGCGGCCGCTCCGCGTTCGCCGGCGGAAAGTTCTCGATGCTGTCAACCGCGCTGCTGACGTCGTCATATACCGTGTCGATGTCGGCGAACGTATCGAGTTCAACCTCGATTCTGCCCACCCCTTCCTTTGCCTCGCTGACCACGCGCGCCACGCCCTCGAGCCCGACGATGGCCTCCTCGACGCGGCGGTTGACATCCTCCTCCATTTCCCGGAGCGAAGCCTGCGGGGACTCGACCGTCACGACGACCTTGCGCAGGTCGATGGCCGGGAGAGGCCTGACGGCGAGATTCAAACTGGCAATGATGCCGCCGAAGATCACGAATATCATCAGCAGGTTGGCGGCGGTTGGATTTCCCGTGAAATAGGAGATTGGCCCTTTGTTCACGATATCCCCCTAATGGTGTGGCAGGTCCAGGGCATGCTTCGAACTCGCGGACCGCGGCATCCTATCGCCCGGACGACAAAGGATCGGGAGAAACCCTTAGTCCCTCGCTGGCGCCGGCGAGGACGCCGACAACCACGCCTTCGCCGGGCTCGAACGCTTCCACGACCCACCCATCGCTCGAACGTCCGATGGTTGCTGGTTTCAGGGCCCGCAGGGCGCCGTCCCGAACGATCCAGATGCCGTCCTGCGCCCTCGCTGCCGCTTCGGGAAGCACGAAGACATCGTCGCGCGACGGCCCGAGGATCGTGACCTCCGCGAAGGTTCCGGGAACCGGCAGCTCGGTTCGCGGAATTTCGCCGGAAAACTTGAGAAACACATGTGCGAGACGGCTCTCAGGGGCAACCACCGAAGAAATCCGCGCCACGCTGGCCTTGTATGTCCCGTTGACCGTACGCACCCGCGCCGGTCGGCCAACCGCGGGTTCCAGTGAATCGAGATCCCCGACTCTGATCGGCACCCGCACCTGAAGCGCGTCGGGCCGGTAGACGATTCCGAGAACGGACAGCTTTCCGACGGCGTCCGGCGGTCCGACCAGATCGCCGACTTCCAGTTCCGAGGACATCACGCGGGCGTCGAAGGGAAGGCTGATTTCGGTGCGCTCCAGTTGCAGGCTTGCAAGGGCAAGTTTCGCCTCGGCCTGTCCGAGCCCGGCTTCCGCCTCGGCAATCACCGGACCGGCATCGGGACCTGCGGTGCGCCGCGCAAGCCGCACCCGCGCCTCGGCCTTTGCAACCGCCATCTCCGCGGACCTGACCTCAAGCTGGTACTCGCGGGGATCGATCCGGACAAATACCTCGTTCGCCTGAATCCTCCCTCCGTTGACGAAATCGGCCGACACCCAGACAACCCGGCCTTCGGCCTCGGAGACCACCGCCAGCTTCCTGTCAAGGGTCACCGTCCCGGTGAGGTCAAGCTTCAGAACATGTTCCGCCGGCGACGGGACGATCACCTTAACCAGCGGCGCCGCGTCCGCGGGAGCGGATACAGGGCCCAACTCGGCCCGCTGCGGGGCCCTCGCCAGGTACAGGGCGGCCGCGATGACAAGGATGATCAGGCCAGCCTGTGCGTAACCGCGCCAGCGTCCCTTGTCAGACGGAGTCTCCGGGTTCGTCGATTGTTCTGCCATGTGTCAGCCTGTCCCCGAAATCCAAACCTGACCAAATTCTTGCACCAATTTCCGCGCCGCGTCCAGTCCGGCGCGCGGGAATGCGGAAATAACCCGGCGGAGGAGTTCGCGCTTCCGGCCTCAAGTCCCTACGGCCGGTATTTGCCGCGCACAGGAGGCAGGCCGCGCGGCGGCGGCAAACGGATTGACAATTCAAGCACCGTTCATTTTGTATCGGATCCGGGCGTTCACGCGAATCCTGAGTTGCGTTTCCTGAGCGGCCCAAATGAAACCTCCCGCCAGGCGCTGATCACGGGGTCCGCACATGAATCCGGCCGAGAGTCCCCAAATGCCCGACGGCGGCACCGCCATCACGGCCGCCTGGATGGAACGTGCGCTGGCCGCGGGCGGCGTCACGGGAAGAGTAGCCGTCGAGTCACTCGAGGCTGTCGAAATCGGCCACGGGACAGGTTTTGTGACGGCGACACTCCGTTGTGAATTGACCTATGCGGTCGGCGGCGCCGGGCCGCGATCCGTGGTCGCCAAGCTCCCAAGCCCGGAACCGAAGAAGCTTCGGATGGGCAAGAGACTGGCGCTTCATCGGCGGGAGTGCGAGTTTTATCGTCACCTCGCCCATGATGCTCCGGTACATACGCCGGCCATGCTGTATGGCGATTTCGAGCCCGGGAGCCATCGCTTTGTCCTGATCCTGGAGGACCTGGGTCATATGGAGGCGGGAGACCAACTCGCGGGCGCCACCGCGGAACAAGCCAGGCGCGTGATCAGGGAGATCGCGCAACTGCATGGGCGTTATTGGAACAAGACCGATCAACCTCCCTTGTCCCGCATGTTCGTTGCGGCCGATCCAAAACGCCGGTCCGCCGTGCAGTTGTTCTATCTTGCCAATCTCGTGACCGCGCTCAGGAACTTCGGTCACGACTTTCCGGACGAATTGCGTGATCTGGCCGAAATCTACGGGATCAGGATCGCCGATCACATCGGGGAACTCGCAGGCGAGGCCAGGACGTTCGTTCACGGAGACCTGCGTCTCGACAATGTCTTTTTCGGCGCCGACGGCGATAGCGGGAGCGTCGCGCTGATCGACTGGCAGTTGAGCGGAATTTCCTGCGGCCTGTCGGACGTGGCGTCATTCCTCACGGGAAGCGTCCCGACGGAGGTGCGCCGGGAAATCGAGCGCCCGGCGATCGAGGAATATGCCGGGATCGTGCGCGGCATGGGGGCCGCGGACGTGACCTTCGATTACTGCTGGCGGCTATATCGCCATCACCTGCTGGCCAGACTTCTTTATGTTATGGGAATTTGCGGTGGACTGGGCATCACCGACGAACGCGGACGACGCCTCATCAAAGTCGGCCTGAATCGGCTGCAGTCGGCCATCGAGGATCTCGATGCTGCGGAGTGTCTGCCGGCGCGGCGCCCGCTCCTCAGCCGTTCAGGGATGTTCCGGATGTTCTCACGCGGCGTTTATGAGGTTCTCAAACGCGTACGATGATCTCTCGCCTTGATCTTTGTCCGGTTTCGGTCAGCGGCTTGCCCCGCCTTGTCGCGATCACCGAATGCCGCGGGAGGCGATGAAGTCCAGGTAGGGGGCGAATGCGTCGTCAACCGTTTCCGGTATGAGCCCGAAATCCTCAATTTGGTAGCTGTGCCGAATCTCCGCCCTGCGCTTGCCCGCCTGCTTCAGTTGCCAGCTCAGCATGGACTTCATTGCCGTCTCCTCCAGGCAGCGCTCCAGGTAATTTTCGAGCGCGGAATCTTAGAGGGTGGCGGTCACCCGGATGTATCCCTCGATCAGGGTCTCTCGGTCCATTTCCGTCTTGAAATTGAGTATCGTGGCGCTGATTGACGCACGAGCGTCGGCCGCCAAGAAACCCGGACCCAAACCCGGGACCGGCGGACGGCCCAAAAAGTCAAAGTGAGACACTACCCTCGATCCGGGGTTGTTGAATCGTCCCCCGCGCGCGTCTACACTCACCCCCGAACCGTGACTTTGGACGGGGAGCGGGTAAAAAAATGTTCCTGTACGCGGCACCGGCTTCGTGGTCGACGAATCGCGTTCGCGCTAGAATACGCACATACTTGCCTCTTCGGATTATGCTTGTTTGTGCGGACGGTAAGGAGACCTAGTTTTTCTTATGTTATGGCAAATTACAGACAATCGGCCGACGGTTGCAGAACGGTTGTCTCCCTATCGATTCACCGAATAACAGCATGAATTTGCCGAGCACGGACAACGGAGTTGCCATCGTCGGGTACAGCCATCGCATGCCCGGCGGCATTCAGTCGGATTCCGATTTCTGGACCCTGCTGGCCGAGCGCGAGATCGTCCAGGAGCCGGTCACCGACCGCTACGGAACAGGTCACCTGCCCATCGGGGAATTTTCGGGGCCGGGGCGGCTTGCGAGTCCTTACGAGGGCCTGATTCGCGACGACGACGAGCTGCTTTTCGACCGCGCGTTCTTCGGCATGTCCCACAACGAATTGAGGCAGACCGAACCGCAGGTAAGGATGCTGCTCAATTGCGCTTGGGAGGCCATCGAACATGTCGGTTGGGACCTTCACTCGCTGCGCAACAGCCCCACCGGGGTTTTCATCGGCGCGCAGGTTCCGGCCGTGGCCAACTGGCGGCCGCAGCACGGCGTCACCGAATATTCCGTGTCCGGCATCAGCCTTGCCATGCTGGCCAATCGGGTCTCCTACCACTTCAACCTCATGGGGTCGTCAGCCACGTACTGCACGGCCTGCTCCGCCGGACTGAGCGCCCTGCACGCGGCGATGAACGCGCTCGCGTGCGGCGATTGCGACCAGGCGCTGGTGGGTGCCGTCACCTATCTCGGCAGCGGCAGGTTGAGCAGCAGCTTCAACCTCATGGGGGTGATCAGTCCGGAGGGCAAGTGCCATTCCTTCGATGCAGAGGCCAACGGCTACATGCGCTCGGAGGGATCGTTCGTTTTCGCCGTCAAGCCCCTGGCGGCGGCCGAGCGGGACGGAGATCCCATCTACGCGGTGATCGAAGCGACAGCGGTGAACGCGGCGGGTACGGCGGACGGAAGCGGGGGTCTGGCACCGGGCCGCTTTATCAGCGCGCCCACCCGTCATGCGCAGATCCAGTTGATGCGCGAGGCCTCGGCTCGTGCCGGCCGGACTCCCTCTGACTTCGATTACATCGAGGCTCATGCAACCGGAACCGCGGTCGGTGATCCCATCGAAGGCAACGCCATCGCGGAGGCCTATGGCGAGCCCGACCGCAGGGTTCCGCTGCGGGTTTCCAGCGTCAAGAGCAATGTGGGGCACATGGAGGCCGCCGCCTTTCACTGCGCCCTCCTCAAAGTCGTCCTGATGATGCAACGGCGCACTTTTGCGCCGACGTCGAACAACTTTCAGGTGCCCAATCCGGAGATCGACTTCGGTTCTTGCCCAATGGAGGTACAGACCGAATGCGAGCCGTTCCCTGAGCATCCGGTCGTCGTGGGTATCAACTCGTTCGGCTTCGGCGGCGCCAACGGGCACTGCGTGGTGCGCGAGTACCGGCCGGCGCGGCCCAGGCTCTGGTCTGTGCCACTGGCGCCCCAGGCGGGCTTCATGGTGCCCCTCTCGGCACGCACGCCGGATGCGCTCGTGGAGAGCGCGCGACGCATGCGGGAGACGCTCGACGCGCAGCCGCCGGACCTCTACCCGCTTGCCGGCAATCTCAGCCGCCGCCGCACCCATTTCGCCACGCGTACGGCCTTCGCCGTCCGAAACCGCGAGGAACTCGCCGAAGCGCTCGATGCGTTCGCGGAAGAAGGTGCTTCCATGGGCACCGCGGAGGAGGGCGAGCGGCGGCTGTTGATGGTGTTTGCCGGGCAGGGGACGCAGTGGGCGGGCTGCGGCCGCGATCTCTACGAGGCCCATCCGGTGTTCCGCCGCGCCATCGATGCCATCGACGATCATTGGCGCGCCTATTCCCGGACCCCGTTGCGCGAGGCCTGTTTCGACACCCCGCAGGCGGCGCTTGACGAATGCGAGCTCGCCCAACCCGTCATTTTCGCGATCCAGTGCGCCCTGGTGGAACTCTTCAAGACCTGGGGTGTCTATCCCGACTGCGTGCTGGGCCACAGTTCGGGCGAAGTAGCCGCAGCCTATGCCTCGGGCGCTCTCTCGCTCGCCGATGCGACGCGCCTGGTTTTCCATCGCGCCACCCTGCAACAGCGCGTGGCGGGATCCGGCCGCATGCTGACCATCGGTCTCGATCGGCCGGGCGTAGAGGATCTTCTGGATACCCTGGACATTCCATTCCGGCTCGATGGCGACCGGCCCGTCGAGGTCGAGATCGCCTGCGAAAACGCGCCGGCCAACACCGTCGTCTGCGGTCCCGGAGACAACCTGCAACCCGTTATGGAGGAACTGGACCGGCGCAAACTTCAGAATCGGCTCATCCCGGGCAACATCGCCTTTCATTCCCAGGCGATGGACGTGATCGAAGACGATGCGCTGGAGGCATTCGCCTTCCTGGACGACATCTCCTTCGACACCGACGTGCCTTTCCTCTCGTCGGTGACGGGTGCGCAGACGGAGCGGCTGGATAGTGCCTACTGGTGGTCGAACATCCGCCAGGAGGTCCGGTTCGCCGCGGCGATGGAGACCGCAAAGCGCGACCACCGGCCCGACGTGGTGTTGGAGTTGGCGCCCCAATCGGCCTTGCAACCCATCATCGCGCAATGCCTGGAAGACGCCGCTTCAACCCCGGTTTCCGTTCCAACGCTGATGCGCGACACCGATACCTGCATCGGATTTCACGAGGCCCTGGGCAAACTCTTCCAGGCCGGCGTATCTTTGGACTTCGCGGCCCAGTATCCGCGTCCCTACCCCATCGTCCATCTGCTGCCGCGGCACCCGCGCGAAGAACGGAAGAGCGTCGACAACACCATGGACGACGAGTTCCTGCAGAAGCGGAGCGAGTACTCGCACGGGCCGCTGGTCGGCCACCGGGTGCCCTGCGATCATCCGCTGCTGGAAGCGCGACTCTCGGAGGCGGCCTTTCCGTGGCTGGCGGAGCACCGCGTGCATCACGCCCCGATCATGCCGGCCGCGGGCTTCATTGAGCTGGTCCTGGAGGCCCTGGAGGGCGCACCCGCTCACATCGACACGCTCGAATTCCTGCAGCCGTGCCCGATTCCGAGGGTGCCCGTGCGGCTGCAGACGGCACTTCAGCCGGTCCCCAGTTCGCCGGACGAATATACCGTCGCGATCTCGTCGCAACCTTATGACGTGGACGCGAAGTGCGAGCTGCACTGCCGCGGGCAGGTCCGCCGCGTCGGGCCCGACCACGCACCGGACGTGCCGGGACACGTCTCGGAGATCGACACGTCCGGTTACGAGCCCCTGTCCTATGCGGCGGACGATGAGCTCTACGAACGTATCGAGACCGTTCTCGGCGAAACCTTCCAGTACGGGCCGCATTTCCGAAACATGCGGCAGCTGCGGCGCGAAGTCAGCACCGACCACCTGATGTTCGATGTGGAGGTGGACGAGGCGCTGTGGCGAGACGGGCAGCAGGAGGGCTACGTCATGCTCCCTGCCCTGCTCGACGGAGGATTGCAGTCCTATCTCTACGACCTGATGCTCGGCGCTGATCTCTTCGCAATTCCACGCCGGGCAGAGAACGTGACGTTCCTGCGCCCGCCCACGGTTCCGCGGATGACCTGTCGCGTCACCTATCCCGGCAACATTCGATACGAGGTCGACGACAAGGGCCAGTATTCGGTGCCGACCGGCGAGTGGGTCTCGGGCAGCCTCGCTTGTTACGACGGCGCGACCGGCGATCTCGTCCTGCACATCGAAAAATATATTTCCTTTATCTCGAACCCGAGGCGGGTCGACCTACCGCACAGCAAGCATCGGGTCGTCTGGCAGCCCAAGTTCGTCACCGACGGTCCGGCAATCGCGGACCGGCTGCCGGACGGCGATATCGAGCCACCCGCCCTGCTTGCCGCCCTTGAGCGGACGGACGCCGCCGGCGGCGTCCCGCGCGCCTGCTACGCGCTGGAGTTCGCGGGCTCCAGAACGCCGGAGCAGACCGTGCTGCAGAGCTGCGTCGAGCATCTCTCGCGCGAGGAGACGCAAAGCGAGTTCTGGCTCATCGCCGACGATGAGGAGGGCGCGCGCGCGCACTACGATGCCTTCCACGGCCACGACGCGGCGCTGCGCTTCGACTGCCTCGATCCCGCGTCGCGGCAGGCGACCGCGCTCGAAACGGGCCTGCTGCGCCGGAACGCGGCGGAAGTCCTGTTCCTCCACCCGGATGAGGATGCGTTCGGGCACGACGATTGGCGGTTCTGGCGGGAGACGGCGGTCCCGGGCGGCCTGGCGCTCGTTTCCCACGAAGAGGGCACGACTGTAGACCCCGGCGCGGGCTGGACCGCGCTTCGAGCCGGCCGGCGGGCGACGTTGCTGCAGGCGCCGGTGCAATACGTGGCTGAGCCGGACGAGATGCCGCCGCCGGGTCCGCGCTGGGTGATAGGCGAGCGCGCCAGCCTGGCGGGGGCGTGGATATCCCGGCTCGACGATCCGGAGGTCCATACGATCCCCTCCGACGCCCTCGCTTCGGGCGATCCCTTCGAGCCCGAAGCGTGCCCGGACGCGGCGGATGTGCAGGCGATCGATTTTTTCTGCGACTCGGATCCGGAGGATCCGACCGGCGAAAGGGTGGTCTCGCAATTCGTCGCTCTCATTCAGTCGCTGGTTCCCTTCAGGATCGAGCGGGCCAATTGCCGGTGCCGCGTCACCGTCGCGACCCGAAAGGCGGCCTTCGAGGCGGAGGATGCGCGCGGGAGCGCGCTCTGGGGGGCGGTGCGCAGCATGGCGATCGAGATCGGCGAGGAAGCCGGGCTCGATTTCCGCCTCGTGGATCTGGGCGCCGCCGACGACCTCGAGACCCTGGCGTGGCTCGCGCGGCACGACGTGCGAGAACGCGAGCTGGCGGTGCGCGAGGGCCGGCTGTGGGCGCCGCGCGTCTTGAGCGATCGCGACGAGTACCCGCGCGTCCGTCCCGGCGAAGATCCGTCCTACCGGCTGTTCCTCGACAACGCGGGGCAGATCGGCGGCCTGCGCATGAAGACATACGATCCGCCGCCCCTGGGGCCGCACCATGTGGAGATCGACGTCGCCGCGGCGGCGCTCAACTTCCGCGATGTCATGGTGACGCTGGGGCTGCTGCCCGCATTGGCCTATGAGCGTTCCGCGCTCGGCCGCGAGGTGGGCATGGAGGCGAGCGGCGTGGTACGCCGCGCGGGCGTAGCGGTGGAAGGGCTTGAACCCGGCGACGAGGTGGTCTTCGTCGACGGCGGTTGCATCGCCAATCGCGTGACGGTCGGCCAGCACCGCGTCTTCCCCAAGCCCGCCGGCCTCAGCATGGAGGAGGCGGCGGCATCGCTCTCGGTCTACGTCACCGCGTACTACGCCCTGATCCACCTGGCCCGGCTGCGCAGGGGGCAGCGAGTCCTCATTCACTCGGCCATGGGCGGCGTCGGGCAGGCGGCCATCGCGCTCGCCAACGACGTGGGCGCGGAGGTCTACGCAACGGCAGGCAGCGAGAGCAAGCGCGACCAACTGCTCGCGTTGGGGGTGCGGGCGGCGTTCGATTCCCACAACGAGGAGTGGTACGACGGGCTGATGAAGGCGACCGGCGGCGAGGGCGTCGATGTCGTGCTGAATTCGCTCGCCGGCCGTCACGTGCCGCTCTGCCTCGAGTCCTTGCGAGCGGGCGGCTGGCATTGCGAGATCGGCAAGGTCGACATCTACGCCGACAGCGCTCTCGGTCTCCGCGTCTTTCGCAAGAATCTGCGCTTCGCGGCCCTCGACCTAGACCGCCTGATGGTCGACGATCCGTACCTCTCGCGCGAGCTTTCGGAGGCCTGCCTGGACCTGCTTGATCGTGGCGTGCTGCCGCCCTTGCCGGTCACCGTCTTCCCCTACCGGGACTACGCGAAGGCGCTCCGCCTGATGACTTCCGGACAACACCAGGGGAAGCTGGTGCTCAACGCACCGCAGCCGTCCGCCGATCCTGACTTCCCCATCGACGACCGGCAGCCGTTGCTGGACCCAGATGCAACCTATCTCGTGACGGGGGGGCTGGGCGGCTTCGGCCAGCGGCTCTTGCCCTATCTGGTGACGTCGGGTGCCCGCCATCTCACTCTGATGGACCGGGATCCCGCGCGCCGCCGAACCGAGCATTGGCTGCGACGGTCGACCACGCTTGCCGCCATCGGAGGAGGGGTCGAAATAGACCTCGTCAAGGGCGACGTCGCGGACGAGGCGGATGTGCGTCGCTGCATCGACAACGTGAAGAAACCGCTCAAGGGCGTGTTCCACCTCGCCGGCACGCTGGACGATTGTCTGCTGGCGGATTTGACGGCGGACTCCATTCGCCGGGTATTCGCGCCCAAGGCCCACGGCGCCCTTCATCTGCACAACGCGACCGCCGGCCTCGCGCTCGATCATTTCGTCCTGGTGTCGTCGCTGTCGTCCGCGTTCGGCAATCCGGGGCAGATCAACTACAGCGCCGCGAATGCTTTCATGGACGGGCTTGCCGCCTGTCGCCGCAATCAAGGGCTGCCTGCCTTGTCGTACAATCTGGCAGCGGTCGCCGACGCCGGAATGGCGGCGCGCAATCTCGGCGTGCTGCGCCTGATGAGAGCCGCCGGCATGCCGGCCGTGAGCAGTTATTTCGCCATCGCCAACCTTGACTACGCCCTGCGCGCCATGGGCGACGGCGACCACCTGATCACCGCCTTCTTCAAGCGCGTGCTCTGGACGGTCGACTCCACCGACTACATGCGCACCGGACGCCTGATGAACAATCAGGATGCTTTTGAGGTCGGCGCCGACGATCGGCTGACGGTCGATAGCGTCATGGCCCGAATCGCCGCCAAGGTCGCCGAGCTGTGCGGCCACGAGGAAGGCTGGCCGGAAGAGCCGCTCTCCAGCTTCGGCCTGAATTCCATCTCGGTCGCCGAGCTGGGGGCGTTCATACAGAGCGAGTTCAACTTTCAGGCGAGCGCGCTGGAGCTGATGACCACGGCCTCTTGCCGGTCGCTGGCGGAGGACATCGTGTTCGGCAGGAAAACGGACGAGGAGGCCGAGGCCGAGAAGGACGGCGGCCCGGTCGGCGATACGCCCTTGGCGGCGCTGGGGCGCGTTCGCCGCAAGCCCTCGCCATTCGCCAGCCCGCCCGAGGACCATTTCCCGCCCGCGCACTGTTCCGGCGCGAGCGCCGAGACGGCCTAGCTCGTCCGGTAATGCGGTTTCTCGGCATGAGAGTCGGCGTTGTGGATGACGGAGTAAGACCGCATGGCCGAACCGCGAACCGCTGACCGGCCGGTGCCGCCTCTCGCCGGCCAGCTGCCGCCGGAGTGCCAGAGGGACGTGGCCGAGTTGCGGCGCGTCGTTCATGCGGCGATGTCGCGGGAGACGCCTGCCGCTCCTGTTCCGCCGAGCGAGTTTCGGGAAGTCCTGCTGACCGGGGCGACCGGTTTCGCGGGACGCTTCTTCCTACGTGAGCTCCTGAAGCAGAACGACCGGCTGATCGTGCACTGCCTGATCCGCGCGGAAAGTACCGAGCACGGTTTCACGCGATTGCGGGATTCCCTGGAGCAAGCGGAAATCCGGGAGGAGATTTGCGAACAGCGGGTCAAAGTGGTGATCGGCGACAATCGCGAGGAACGCTTCGGACTCGGCGAATCCGAGTTCAACGATCTGTGCGAGCGAATCGACGCGGTCTATCACCTGGCTGCCAACGTCGACCTGGTCCTGTCCTATGCCGACATACGCGAGACGAATGTGCTGGGCCTCCGTTCCGTGCTCGATCTCTGCTTGAGTACGCGCCTCAAACATCTGTTCCACTGCTCCACGATGGGAATTTTCCCCGCTTATTTCTGTGACTTTGGCGAAGAGCACCGCCACAGCCGCATCGACGATCAGATGCCGCCCGACCTCGCGGACATGAAGAAGGTCTTTCCGCTCGGCGCCATCGGGTATCCGTGGAGCAAACTGGTAGCGGAGCAAGGCGTGCTGTTCGCGCAGGCGGCAGGCATGCCCGCCGCGATCTTTCGCCTTCCGCAGATGGGGCTATCCAGCACGGGCTATGCGCAGGCGAACGACTTTCCAACGCGTCTGTTCGCCGCGGCGACCCAAGTGGAAAAGGCGCCGCATGGTTTTTCCCTTCAACGGAATGCCGAGCCGGTCGATACTGTCAGCGAAATCTGCACGGCAATCTCGCTTAACCCCGACCGCCGCTTCACCGTCTACCATTGCTGCGATCCGGAGCCTCCTTACGAAGATCTGGAGGTCGCCGATCTGGGTTATTATTGGCAAACCGTTCCCTACGCATCCTTCAGGCGTTCGTGCCAGGCTCTCGGCGACGAGTCTCCGTTGCGCGGCCAGTGGGTACTGCTCGACCATTTCGCGCCCTACTGGTTTGGCGAAGACAGAGGCCGCCGCAGGCTGCCGATCGGCGATCACGCCATCCGGGAAGACTGCCCCCGCCCGATAAAGTGGCCCGCATTGCTGATCCGCCATGCACGCTCATACGACTGGATCAGGCGTCATCGGGACGGATGGCCCTACCCCATTCCGCATGGCCGCCTGGACTTCGACGGTCTCATGGGGCAGGCCGAAAGGTACGCCGAACGCATGGGCGTCCCCTTCGAGCGAACCTATCCCGAGTGGATGCGCGCCGGTCTCCAGCAACTCGTGGAGGCGCTGAAATCGCCGGAGGCCCGATTGCAGGAAACGCGGCTCAGCCACATCGTCTACGGACTGACGCGCGCACTCCGCAACAATGCGGCGCTCTCCCGCGAACGGCAGCAGCACCCCGAGATCGAACGGGAGCGGATCGAGCGGCCGATCTTCATCGTCGGCATCAACCGAACCGGCACGACTTTCCTGCATCGCCTGTTATCGCGCGACAGCCGCTTCTGGGCATTGAGGCGCTATGAGTTGACGGAGCCGGTGCTGCCCAATGGCGAATATGCCACCGTGGCGGGCACGGCCGCGGATCCCCGCCGAGCCTACGCGGAAGAACTGTTGGGCGCGACCAATGTCGTCGATACGCTCGCCGGCGTCCACCGCACCGATATCGACGAGCCCGAGGAGGACTTGTGGATCCTCTGGCTTACATTCTCGACGTGGATATTTGCGACTGCGTACCACATACCGAACTATGGCCGTTGGCTGGTCGAGACAGAATCACGCAACGCTTACGCCCATCACCGACGCGTCATGCAGCACTTCACCTGGCAGCGGCGCAAGCGCGAGCCGCGAGGGCAGCGGCACTGGCTGTTGAAGATGCCCTTCCATCTCATGGAATTGGAAGCGCTGGTGGAAACCTACCCTGATGCCGTCTTCATCCAGACCCATCGCGATCCCGTCGAGTTGATGGGTTCGTGGAACAGCATAGTGGAACGGCTACGCGGGTTTTCCACCGAGGCGCGGCCGCCGCTTGAAACCGGCGCCGAGCAGTTGGCGTTCATGAGCGGCATGCTCAACGGCGCGATGCGGTTCCGCGCCTCCAATCCCGCGCTTGAAGAGCGCTGGGTCGACGTTCGCTATACCGATTTGGTCGACGACCCGATGGGCGTCGTAAACGACATCTACGAACGCCGCAATTGGCCGCTGGAACCGGACGCCGCCAACGCCATGCAGGAGTGGCTCAGGATTCAAGAAGAGCAGCGCATTAAAGAACCGCCGCACGAGTACAGGCTGGAAGACTACGGTCTCACGCCGGAAACCGTCAACGAGGCGTTCGCGCCGTATCGGGATTTTGCCGCCGCGCGCGGGTGCGTTTGAGCAGGCGGGCGGCGCAACGGAGCTCTCCCGCCGTTCGGACGTCTTCGTCGACTGGCGGGTTCGGCGAAGTTTATGACGTTGTCACGGAGTGGGCCGGGTCGCCCGTCCAGGCAGCCACCGTATACCGAAAGGATTGCAGCGCTTCGTCCAACCCGTCTTCCCGGTACCGATGCTCGTCGGATATGGACCGGTATAGCGACTGGGCCCGTTCAAGAGACGTTTGGCTGCGGGTCCGATTTTCCTCCTCCGAAACCGCCTCCTGAAGCATCTCCAGCTCGCTTCTCAGGAAGCCCAGAAAATCATGGATTGCGATCTGCTGACGGCTGATCTTTTCGAAGTGATACCCCATGGCCGCAAGGTAGATCGCGTCGGAAAGCATGTCCGGATAGTCCTTGGAGACCTTGGCGACGAACTTCGAATAGGCGGGGAGCTGCCTGGCGGAAAGACGACTGCGAACGGCCATGAAGGCCGCATCGATCTCTGTCCTGCTCCTGGGCTTTCGAAGATGCCGGACAGGCTTGAGGTGCCTGAACAGGGTCAGGCAGCGGCTGAAGTAATTCTCCAGGGTCGGGTCGTAGAGCGTGGCGATCACCCGCTTGTATCCGTCGATCAATGTGCCGTATTCCAGCTCCGTCTTGAAGTTGAGAGGCATGGCATTGGTTCCGAGCGGCGCCTCCAGAAGCCGGCCCTCCGATTTCATGCGCTCGTACATGTCCGTGCCCTTGACGGCGGTCAACAAATAGATGGGCGCCACGGGAATGCCGGTCTCCTGGATGAAATCGATCTGGGCATCGAACACGCCTTCGTCGTCGCTATCCAGACCCAGGATGAACCCGCCCTGGACCTGCATGCCGCGCTGCCGGATCTTTCGGACGGCGTGGTAAAGGTAGTTCTCCTGGGTCTCGTTCGTGTTTTGCTGCTTCTTGGTTTTGAGCAGAGCCCTGGGGTTGGGAGTTTCGATACCGACAAACACGGAGTCGAAGCCGGCCTCGATCATGGCATCCATCATCGCGTCCATTAGCGCGAGGTTCGCACTCGCCTCCGTGATCAGGGTGAACGGATATCCCCTGGCCTTTTGCCACCCGGCTATCGCCGGCAGCAGCTCCAGGGCGTCCCGTTTGTTGCCGATGAAGTTGTCGTCAACCAGAAAAACCGGGCCTCGCCAGCCCAGGCGGTACAGCGAATCCAGCTCCTCCACGACCTGTTCGGGCGACTTGGTACGAGGCACGCGACCGTAGAGCTTGATGATGTCGCAAAACTCGCAGTCGAACGGACACCCCCGGGAGAATTGCACGCTCATCATGGCGTAGTTCTCGATATCGATGAGATCGAACCGCGGAACCGGCGTCCGGTTCACATCCGGCTTCCGCGCTTCCCGATACAGCCTCTTGGCCGTCCCGCTCTCCAGATCCCGAAGGAATTCCGCGAAGGTCTCCTCGACCTCGTCCAGCACGAAATGGTCCACGCCCCCGATTTCCTCGTGAAACGTGGTCGGATGAGGTCCTCCGGCGACCACGGGAACGCCTGCACGATTGCAGCGCTCGACCACGGCGCGCAGCGACACATGTTGCGTGATCATCGTGGACGTGAACACCAGATCGGCCCACTCGAGATCGGCGTCATGCAAGTCGCTCACGTTCATGTCGACCACGCGTAGCTCATAGCTCGCGGGAAACATCGCGGCGACGGTCAGCAGCCCCAGAGGCGGGTGGGCCGCCTTGACCCCCGACATCTCCAGCGCGTGGTCAGCGCCCCAGTAGGTCGGTGGGTGTTCCGGGTAAACCAGCAGAGCGGTTGGCACGACCGGGTTCTCCCGCGATCCAGCCTGACATGCGGCGTGAGTTTACAGGCGTTGCCCTGGAAGCGGAAGAGCGCGGCAGGTACAATTTTTGTCCCGCTCCCCGTCCCAAGTCACGGTTCGAGGGTGAGTGCAGACGCGGGGGGGGGGGGCAACAACCCTGGATCGAGCTGTCGATAACAGAGGATATGACCGGTTTACGTACCATTTGACCTGTCCGGTTTTAGAAAGCGTCCGAACCAAGAAGGTTTTGGTCGGCCGTGGTCGGTGTCGGGTGGAAGCCGAGAATGCGTACATTCATGTTGATCTGGATCGCGGGTTCGGTCATTTCGTTTTCGAAGTGGCAGAGTGCCGGTCATGGCGCCGCGTATATGGGTTCTCGCTGGACGGCGTGCGCTACTCCGGTGCCATTCGGAGCGCGCCGTCGAACCGGATTACCGAACCGTTCATAAACGTGTTCTCCGCGATGTGAAGGGCGAGCACGGCGTACTCGTCCGGCTTCCCCAGACGCTTGGGATAAACCGTAGTCTCGCGCAGAAACCGCCTGACCGGCTCCGACAGACCGTTCATCATCGGCGTGTCCATCAGGCCGGGAGCGATGCAGTTCACGCGGATTCCCTCGGCGGCAAGCTCGCGCGCGAGCGGGACCGTCATCGCCGCCACCCCGCCCTTCGAGGCGGCATAGTCGAGTTGCCCGATCTGTCCCTCGAAGGCCGCAACCGAGGCGGTGGTCACGATACAACCGCGCTCGTTGTCGTCCATCGGCTCCAGGGCGGCCATGTCGGCGGCAGCCAGCCGGCAAGAGTTGATGGTGCCGATCAGGTTGACGCGGATCGCGCGGGTGACTGTTTCCAGCGCGATTGCCTTGCCGTCCCGCCGTATCAGCCTGGCGCTCGGAGCGATGCCGGCGCAGGCGACCAGGATACGTGCCGGCCCCAGCTGCTCGCGGACCGCCGCGACGGCGGCCTCGTGGCTCACGGGATCGACCACGTCGCACACTGCCGCGGCACCGCCGATCTCAGCCGCGAGTCTTCGCGCCGACTCCTCGTTGGTGTCCAAAATACCCACCCTGGCGCCGGCGGCAGCCAGCGCCCGCGCTGTCGCCTCTCCCAGTCCGGATGCGCCACCGGTGACGATCGCTGTTTGCCCGTTGACATTCATGTCTGAACGCGCCGCCGAAACAACGCCTGCATAGCCCCTAATCGGCGATCAAGAAGTGACTGATGGTGCCCGGCTGGGCCATTTATTACAATGGGCTGTGTGATCAACACGCTCCTCGAAGCGACGCCAACCGGGTGAACACATGGCCGGAACCTTTCGCTCGCCGGTCAATTCAGGATGTTCTCGACAGTTCGAAGCGAAGCGACGCGAGGCGGCACGCCTGCGACCGCGCGCGACCGCTGGATTGGCTGGTCGTCCGAGCAGCAGTTCCGGCGCCTGCATCTAATCGCGAACAACTCGCACTTCGTCATTCTGACGCCTGAGCGGGTGCCGAACCTGGCCTCGCGAGTGCTGGGGCTGAGCCTGCGGCGGCCGTGTGCGGACATCCAGGCGGTGCATGGATACCCGGCGTTGTTGGCCGAGACCTTCGTCGACCCGGCGCGCTTCGCCGGCACCTGCTACCGCGTGTCATCCCCAGCGAGCGCGTTGATCGCCGAATGCAGCGCGGTCAGGCTGGCGGAGCATGCCGTACAGTAGGTGCCCGCCCGCGCCGCCGCCACATGGGGCGGTGCCTCCAGCACATCCCGGTAGGTCGCCCGTTTCCGGGTCCTGGCCGTTGCCGTCATCTGCCTCTGCGTCTTCTCACGGACCACAGCGCCGGGGCGCGGGGTCGGCAATCTCGATTAGGCGGGACGGGATCGCGCG
>JAJECC010000064.1 GCA_022822205.1 Rhodospirillales bacterium
TCTGCCGCCGGAAACGGCGCAGACCACCTCGACACCCGGTCCGGAGGCAACTCGCATGAACCGGTCAACCAGGTCGCCGGGCGGGAAAGGCGTGTCGCCCGGAACGGTGACGATCCATTGGGCGTCCGGGACGTTCTCCGCTACCCACGTCAGGCCGGACAAAACCCCGAGCAACGGCCCAAGGGACTCTTCGACCATGTCCGGAACGACGGAAAGACCGAACCCGGCAAAACGCGCGGGATCGCCGTTCGCGTTCAGGATGGTGGTTCGGACCTGAGGACTTATCCGGGCCAAAATCCAGTCAAGGAGCGTTTGCCCGCCGAATTCCAGGAGGCACTTGTCGCCGCCCCCCATACGCCGCGCCTCGCCGCCGGCAAGTATCACCGCAACGACGTTATTCACTCCGCCCGCGCGCCCTTTCGCCCATGTTTTGCGGGCTCATCGACCGATCCCCCGTTCCCGGCATCGAATATGATGCGATGTTCACCGGATAGAGCGACGAACCGGCTCCCCCGCGCCCGGCCGATCAAGGTCAAACCGGCCTCACGGGCCAATTCCACACCCCAGGCGGTGAAACCGGATCGTGAAATCAATATGGGAACGTTCATCTGTACCGTCTTGATGACCATTTCGCTGGTCAGCCGGCCCGTCGTATAGAAGAGTTTGTCCTCGCCCGTCAGGCCGTTGAGGTACATGTAGCCGGCGATCTTGTCGACCGCGTTGTGCCGGCCGACATCCTCCATGTAGATGAGCGGCCTCTCCGACCGGCAAAGGACGCACCCGTGTATGGCGCCGGCCTCGAGATAGAGGCTGGGCGCCGTATTTATTCGTTTGAGCAGTTCGGTCAGCTGCGAGGTGCGAATTCGAACATCGTCCGAGAGACGGATTTCGTCGAATTTGTCCATCAGGTCGCCGAACACGGTGCCTTGCGCGCAACCGGACGTGAGCGTCTTCTTGCTCAGCTTGTCTTCGAAATCGGTCTCTTCGCGGGTCCGGACGACAACGGTATCGATGTCTTCCTCGTAGTCGACACCGGTTACCTCGTCCTCCCCGGACAGCATGTTCTGATTTACCAGATAACCGACGGCCAGGTACTCGGGATAATCGCCGATCGTCATCATCGTCACGATTTCCCGGCTATTCAAAAACAGGGTAAGGGGCCGTTCAACCGTTACGGACGTGTCGATGGGCTTGCCGCCCTCATCGATCCCCGAGACCCGGGACGTCAGCCGGGGATCACTGGGGTCGGGTGAGATGATCAACTGATCTTTGCTGGACAAATCGCCGAATTTCCTCGTCTCGCCCTTGACCGATCCGTACCGTGATCAATCCGTTGGGCCGAGGCAAGGACAATAAGGCCTTGGATCGGCCGCCGGAGGCGTGTTCGCGGCGCCCGAACGCGGCCGCCACCAGTTCCCCACAATTTTGTTGGGGATGACAATTGACCGGCGCGGGCATATGTTAGGCGCACCCCGGAAATTGCCGGATTGGCGCCGGGTATTTGTCGTCAGATTGAGTTGTCGCGCGGATGTCGAGCCTTATTGACCCTTTTGGCAGGACGGTATCGTACCTCAGGGTATCGGTCACGGACCGGTGCAACTACCGATGCGTCTATTGCATGTCGGAAAACATGACGTTTCTGCCGAAGTCGGACCTGTTGACACTCGAGGAACTCGAGCGCATTTGCGCGGCATTTATTCGGCGCGGCGTCGACAAGCTCCGGATTACCGGCGGGGAACCGCTGGTCCGCAGGAATGTCATGTCGCTTTTCCGGAATCTTGGCCGGCACCTGAATTCCGGCGGCCTCAGGGAACTCACCCTGACAACCAACGGAAGCCGGCTCGCCGATTTCGCTGATGAACTCCATGACTGCGGCGTTCGGCGCATCAACGTCTCCCTGGACTCGCTCGATCCGGGCAAATTCAACGATGTGACCCGCTGGGGACGGCTGGATGACGTCATGCGCGGGCTGGAGGCCGCCAAATCAGCGGGCCTCGAGATCAAAATCAATACCGTTGCGCTGAAGGGGTACAACGACGACGAGTTGGACGATCTCGTGGAGTGGACCGGCCGCGAGGGCTTCGATCTCACCTTCATCGAAACCATGCCTCTCGGCGAAATCGACGAGGACCGTACGGACCGATACCTGCCGCTGAGCGCCGTTCGCGAGCACCTCGAACGGAGATGGACCCTCGAAGAGACCGATTACCGAACCGGCGGGCCGGCCAGATATATGAAGATCAGGGAAACCGGGAAACGGCTCGGCCTTATCACCCCGCTGACCCATAACTTCTGTGAAAGCTGCAACCGGGTACGGCTGACCTGCACGGGAACGCTCTACATGTGCCTGGGTCAGGAGGATGCCGCCGATTTGAGGACGCCGCTCAGAATGAGTGAGGGAGACGGCCGCCTGATGGACGCGATCGACGAGGCGATCGGGCGAAAGCCGAAGGGCCATGACTTCGTTATCGACCGGGCCGGGGCCGATCCAGCGGTCGACCGGCATATGAGCGTAACGGGCGGGTAGCGGCGGCCCGCACACCGGATCACCCGCCATGGACTTCAATTCACTATCGATCGTCGCCGACGACCACGCCGAGGCGGCGGCGGCGTTGGAACGCCTTTCCGAGCGGTATCCGACCGCCGATGCCGAGCAGGCCGACCTGATTGTCGCCATCGGCGGCGACGGCTTCATGCTCTCGACCCTTCACCGCTTCATGGAAAAGCAAATTCCCATATTCGGGATGAACCTCGGCTCCGTCGGGTTTTTGATGAACGAGTACCGGGAGGAGGGCCTGTTGGAGCGGCTGCGGAAGGCGGAAGCGATTGAGCTTCAGCCCCTTCACATGTCGGCAACCACCGCGGATGGGGAGAGGCACGAAGCGCTGGCCGTCAACGAAGTGTCGCTGCGTAGGGAAACCCGGCTCGCCGCCAAGGTTCGAATAAAGTTGGATGGCGTGGTTCGGTTGGAGGAACTCATTTGCGATGGTGTCCTGGTTTGCACGCCGGCCGGCAGTACTGCGTACAATCTCTCCGCCCACGGCCCGATCATCCCCCTCGGCGCGGGGTTGCTTGGCTTGACACCCATCAGCGCGTTTCGGCCCCGGCATTGGCGTGGGGCGCTGCTGCCGCAGAACGCGGTCGTTACCTTTGAAATTCTCGACCACGGGCTCCGGCCGACCAGCGCCGTCGCGGATTTCACCGAAATTCGCGATGTCGTTTCCGTTGAAGTCAGAGCTACAAGCAGCCCGGCTCCGACTTTGGTATTCGATCCGGAGCACAATCTGGAGGAACGAATTCTGACCGAGCAGTTCGTTTCCGTGTAGCCGCCCTATTTGGCATCGATCCCGACCGCCTGTTCCAATCTCGTGAAACTGTCTCCCCGAAGCAGTCGCGCAAGATTCCGTGAAATTTCGGACACGATGCCCGGCCCATGGAAAATCAGCGCCGAGTAAATTTGCACCAGCGACGCCCCTGCCCTGATTTTTCGATAAGCGTCTTGAGCAGATCCAATTCCTCCGACGCCGACTATGGGAATCGTGCCGCCGGTCCGGCGGTAAATTTCCGTCAGGACTTCCGTTGAACGTTCAAAGAGAGGTGCGCCGGAAAGGCCGCCCGCCTCCGAGCGGTGCCGGCCGGCAAGACCGGCCGGCCGTTCAATGGTCGTATTCGTAGCGACAATGCCTTCCACCGACCGATCGACCGCGAAGTCGCAGATGGCGTGCAGCTCATTTTGATCGAGATCCGGCGCCAACTTGAGAACAACAGGAACCCCCTCCGCGCCCGCCTCGTGACGGGCTTCCCAAACACCGTCAAAAATCCGGGTCAGGTTGTCCAGTGTCTGCAGCGACCTGAGACCGGGCGTATTCGGCGAGGAGACATTGACGACAATATAGTCGGCGTGAGGCGCCACCGCCCGCGCACCGTCCGCATAATCCTTGATGCGATCCGGCGAATCCTTGTTCGCGCCGACATTGGCGCCGATTACAACGCCGCCGTCGCGGGTCCGGGCCGAAAGCCGCGAAACAAATGCGGAGAGACCGTCATTGTTGAAGCCCAAGCGATTGATGACGGCCCGGTCTTCGTCCAGCCGAAATAATCTCGGCTTCGGATTTCCGGGTTGTGGTCTGGGCGTGACCGTACCTGCCTCGATAAACCCAAAACCGAGAGACGTGAGGCCCCGAAGGGCGACGCAGTTCTTGTCAAACCCGGCGGCCAGACCGATCGGATTCCTGAACACCCTTCCCCATATTCGGGAAGAGAGGATTTCGTCATTGGTGAACGGCCGGTTTCCCGCCACGCCCCATTTCAGTGCCGTGATGGCGAGATTGTGAGCGGTCTCCGCATCCAATCTGTGGAGCGCCCAAACGCCGGCGCGGTCAATTATCGGCAACATCAAACATCCCGTTGAACTCCGCGCTTTCTTATAGACGCAGAGTTCGATCGACGCTACGGCGCGGCGATTCTAAACGATCAGCCAGAACGGGAAGGTGTCGGGCAGAATGTCGGGCAGCCAGATCTTCAGATAAGAATGATGGAAGCTCAGGTGCATAATCCGCTCGTAGAATCCGACCAGGAACACCCAGCCGCCGGCCGCATACAGCAGAGCGACGCGCCGGGAATACCCTCCCCAACGAATGAGGTAGGCGGCTATGAATATTGGAATAGCCAGTTTTTGACCGACCACGAGCATTATCAACAGCATCAGTGTCAAGTAGCCGAAGAATGCCGCCGACTTCGCCAAGACCGCCTGCTCGGAACCTACGGCTATCGCCCCGCCAAGGCCTCTGTTCATTGATGTCGCCGCTCGAAGATCCCGGGTATCGAAATAGAAGGTGAAGGCCGCGAATATCGCCCCCGGTATGGTAATAGTAATGGGAAATGCCTGAACCGAATCCGGCCATTGCAGCGAGTGAAAACCCGCACCCACAAAGATGACCAGCAATATCAGCGAGAAGGGCCAGGAAATGATCGGGTTCTTTGCGCGGCCCTCGCCGGCATCGGGCTCGCTTCCCTCATCGTCGGAACGTTTTGCCTTGATGACGCCCCGCGCGGCAAAAATGATGGTGAGAAGGATCAGTACAAAAATGATGAGAACGATTGGCCGCCCAATCCAACCAATGCCGTCGTAGGCGCGCATGCTGATCTGGAAGGAATTTTCCATTATGGAGCCGAGGATGAGGGCGAGGATGAGCGGGGGCCGCGGCCACCCGCCCTTCTTCATGGAGTAGCCGACAATCCCCATGACGATGCAGGTCACCCAGTCACCGAGCGAGGACCCCCCAAGCCACGCACCCATGAAGACGAACAAGATCACGCCCGGGACGATCAGATGACCCGGGAGGAACGCAACTCTGGCGATCTGACGGCTCCAGACCATCAACAGCGCGGTCGCCATGATATTGGCGATGACGATCATCCACACCATTCCAAAGGTCAGGTGCAGTTCGGAGGTCAGCATATCCGGACCGGGCTTCAGACCCTGGATAAGCAGCGCTCCCAACAGGATGGCCGCACCCAGGCTCCCGGGGATGCCGAACGCCACGGTCGGAACCAATGAGCCTCCTTTGGTCGCGTTGTTGGCCGCTTCCGGCGCAATAACGCCGCGAATGTCGCCCTGGCCGAACTGTGATTTGTCTTTTGCACTCTGAACCGCATGACCGTACGCGACCCAGTCGACAATCGCCGCACCCAGGCCCGGCAACATGCCCACATAGGTGCCGATCGCCGCACACCGCGTCGCAAGCCACCAATGACGAAAAGCGTCTTTGATGCCCTCGATCATGCCGCCGCCGGCGGTCTGTTCCTTGGGAACGCGGGAGATGGATATATTGCGGGTCGCCAGCTCCATAAGCTCGGGAATCGCGAAGAGCCCCAGAACCACGGGAATGAGAGGCAAATTGTCGATGAGGTAGTCGGTGCCGAAATAGTAGCGCGGAATGGCTACCGTCTCGGCATACCCGATTGTCGACATCAACAACCCGAGCGCCGCAACCGCAAGGCCCTTCGTGATCGATCCGCCGCTAAGGGAACCGACCATCGCGAGCCCTAGAACGCCCAGCATGAAGAGCTCCGGGGACCCGAACGCGAGAATGATGGGCAGGATGAGCGGCAGCGATACAGCAAGGATCAAGGCGCCGAATACCCCTCCGAATGCGGAGACGGTAAAGGCGGCGCCGAATGCCCGAGAGGCATGCCCTTTTTGGGCCAGCGGGTAACCATCCAATATTGTCGCCTGGGAGGCGGCGGTTCCGGGAATTCCCAGCATCACCGATGCGATGGTGTCACTGGTTGTGGTGACGGCGAACATCCCCAACAGGAGAGCGAAAGCCGGCACCGGATCCATGCCGAAGGTGAACGGCAGCAGGAGAACCAGCCCGATGATGCCGCCGAGGCCTGGAATGGCGCCAAGCCAAATCCCGATGAAAACGCCGAGAAACAGGAAGCCGATGGACGGCCACTCGAATACCTGGCTTAGCCCCAGTAAGAATGCCTCAAGCATGTTGCGCTCCGTTCCCCGTAAACCTAGGCCGCAACATGCCGGGGCCGGTCAAACCGGAACATTGCGGAGACGCGTGAATCCGAGTTCCAGTCAGTACCAATCGGCTTGCGACGATCCGCATCCCTAATTTGTGCGATGGAAACCCCACCGTTTTCACAATACTGGGCAATACGGATCGTGATCGCAATGCCCGATTTGCAATAGCTGCAATAGCTGATGCGTCTAACGGTTCTTGAAACCGGGCGGCATCAGCGCCCGGTCGCCGAACCACCAGACGGTCGCCGTCGAAGCGGAGAAGAATACGGTGTAGACCATATAGCGAACCAGCCCGGTCAGTTCGGCAGCCGAAATCCAGTCGACGAGCCGGCCCGAGACAACGGCAAAAAACAGGATCGATGCAATCACCCAGAGACACAGGGTCAAGCATGGCCGGAACAGGGCCCTGAGATCGTTTACCCAGGTGTGGACATTCCGGACCGACATTTCCGCATCGACCGAATAGGTAAGCCCATCCCAGGCGCCTCGCTGCGAGACGATCGCCAATTCCTGTTCCGTCTCCAGCGCCCTGGCCTCCATTTGCAGTTTCAAAAGCTCGGTCTCATAGGCCCATTTCTGCCGTTGCCATGCTTGGCGCTGTTTCTCCTGGAGATACTTGGAACCGGCGCCGACGATCGATCCCAGCAGGCCGAACAATCCGCCCGAGGCGACGGATGCGCCAATCCCAAAAATCTCGGTTAGAAATCCCATAGCTTGTTGGCTCCTTGTCCGAACCAGCGGCGGCCAGGCCTGAGGTCGGTATGAATGAAGGTTTTGTAAAGCCCGAAGGTTGAGAAGCCGGCGCCTTGAAGCGCCGACAGAATGTCCTTCCTGTCCTGTCCGAGGACGGAAATATCGAAAGCGAGTTTCCTGTGCTGCGAGGCCGGCGCACCGCCCACCCGGGCGTTGTGAATGCCGCATCGATGCGCCGAGTTGATGACGATGGGCCTGTTCAGCCGGTCCCTGGCCGATTGAATGGAATCAAGAGACGGCGGATCCCAATATATTTCGCCGCAACACCTGCAAGCGAGCTCGATTGGCCTGAAGTTCGCCCACGGCCAATCCTCATCACGGATTAACGAGTAGTGATCGACGATCATTGCGTTTCGCCGAGTTTCGTCTCAATTCGGGTCAGACTTTGCCGAATGAACTCACCCTGAACTTCCAGGCGCTCCAATCGGTTTTGAATTAGTTTGTTGTCGTCGATCCATCGCTCCACGACGTCCATGCGGTTGGTGAGTGTCGCGTAGGACCAGATGAATCCGGCGCCGTAGACGACCAGCGTAACGATGAGCGCCAGCGGCACCCGACGGTCGAGGTGCCAATGCTCGTCCCAATGTTCCCTGCGCCCATTTACATCGTTCATGGCCGTTCTCCATCCAATCCCGTGGCCATTGTCCAGGCGGTGCCGGTGGGTACGAGCAGCAACGGCAACACAAATCCTGCCACCTTCATCTCATTCTCCCTGATCAAAGCCGGCGGGTATCACTGCGCGGGCTGGGGCCAATTTATGGCTTCGACTAATGTGCGTGCGGCGCCGACGGTCGCAGCGGCGTCAAGGTCAGCGGCAGCCTGCAGGCGAAGATTGTTGATGGTAGCTTCGGCCGTTTTCCAGGCGAGGAAGGTGGAGTTCACCAGTTCGGCTACCTTCCATGCGTTTGCGCCCTTGATGCCAACCTCGCTTTCCAGCAGCGGATACGTCCCCGCGGACGGATTTGCGGTCGTGAAGTCCAACTCCGTCGCGTAGGCCGCCAGGCAGGCTTTCGCCTCATCCAGTTTCTCCCGGTAGCTCATCGCCTGGCCGTCGCCGGGGGTGATGTACTGGAGGCGAACTTCCTCGGCAGTCCGGTTTACCTCGTCCCTGAACTCCGCTTGCCGTTCGTCCGTCAATTCGGGGTCGCTTAGCGTCCGGGTGATGGTGAACGTATCGGAGCCCGCATCGTAGACCGGTTCGGATTCGCTGACCTCGTCGCCGGCGCCGGTGGTCACGATATCGATCCCGTAAATCTTCTCGTCTCCGTGGGTGACGCCGGGCTTGCCGTTGAACCCTTGGTCGCCATTTAACCAAGAAAATCTACGGAGACTTGAAAGAACATCTCCGGCCCTACCGGATTCCGTGTCGCGAATGATGAACATTTAATGCCTCCTTTAAGATGTGGGGGTGTCCGAGCGCTGGTTGGACGCATCCATATTGTGGGTTGTGAAATTGTTATTGTTCCCGGATACGTCGTTCCCAAGATTGGAACTATCCGCGAAATCGAACATGAATCCGTTGGCGCCGAAATTGATGCCTTCGACCTTCTTCGGCCTCCAAACACCATTAACGAACTCGCCGAAATTGGAGGCATCGTAATTCGTGCCGTCCACGATCAGACTGTCACCACTGATCAGGCCGTCGAACCAATCAGTAGAAGCTGTATTGCGACCAATTCCCATATTCCTGGCGGTGTTGAACAAATTAAAGTTTGCCGGATTGGACGGATTGGTTTTTGTGGAAAATGAAGTGATTTGCTCGCCATCTACCTCAATAGTGCAGCATGAGTCATCGGTCTGGTTCCCATCAATCTGGACGCAGATGTCGTGCCAGTCTGTCGTGCTCGTAAATGTTCTTGCCGTTGCTCTACCAAACCCAGTACCTACGGCTCGAAGCCGGTTAGATGAATCGAAGCCAACCAGCATAGCGGTATGTCTAGCGTTGCTTGTTCGCAAGACATGTACCAGCTGCTGTGGACCGCCAAGACGCCCACGCTTTACCAGAAAGCGATATGTCCCAATCCGCTCCGACCCGGCGGTGGACGGGCGGCGGGTCATATACTTGTTCGACCCATTGAAGTCGCAGGAGTATTCAATTTCATGAGTGGGAGGCCGAACTGGACCGATAGGGAAAACCATCTAAGCCGCCTGCACGATATCGAGGTAGGTGTTGGTGTTGTGCTTGACGATGCGCAGCACGTTCACCGCATTGGCGGTGTTGTCGAAATCGCCGGAGACCGTATTGAAACCGGACAGCGTCAGCGTGTAGCCGCCGACACCGTCCACCGTCAGTTCCAGCTCCATCCAGCCTTCGTCCGAATCGTCCGGGGCCGTCAGGACCATGGAACCTCCGAGCGTGCCGTGCTGAAGATTGCCGTTGGCAATGGAGAGGGTCGTCGCGGAATTGAAATTTCCCAGGTTGTGTGACGAGCCGAGCATACCGACGGTGAGCGTGTCCGATGTGTCGGATTTGAGGCTATCGGCGTCATAGGCCTGAACATCGGAACCGATAGCGACGCCCAAAGTTGACCGGGCCGCCGCTGCGCTGGCGTCATCCAGAAGCGTCTCTGCAAACGAACTGATGACAGTGACCAGCGAAAGATCGGCCGGCACCGCATTCTTTAGATCCGTGCCGTCCGCATTCCACGTCAAAATTTTGTTGGCCTGTGGCTCAGGCAAGGTTGCCGACGCGGTTGAGGTTTCGGAAAAACCTATCTTCCGGTCGATTTCTTCCTTGAGTTGCTGATCCCGCATCGCCGACCGATCCAATGCATCCTCATGAGCGCTCGCCGGGAACTGTCCGCCCTCCGGGTAGTCGGTTTCCTGAGTTAGATCGAGATTCCGTTTGATGGTCAGCGTCTCGCCGCTCGCGGGGGTGTAGTCTGTCGGACTGGTGGACACCGTGACGGTGCCGCCTGATTGAGCGCCGGCGCCGGTCAGCGTGTACTGCGAGCCTTCCGTCCACGTGATCTCGTTACCGTTGGCGTCCCGGTGAATCACTTTGACGTCTGAAGTGTTGAGAAAATAGAAGGTCACCGCAAACGACGATGTCGACCCGTCGCCGTTGTAGGTGACCGACCAGGGCATGACGACTTTGACATGGTGATGACGATTCGAGGGAGAGGGAGCTTGCCGTGCGTTCCCCCGCCCGCTTCGTTTCACAATCGAGTCATCACGCTTTAAAAATCTATTTTTGACAGACCCGACAGAAGACGAGTCCCGGCGCTGAAGGAACTCTCCCTCGCCATACTGGAAGCACGAAGCCGCGCAAGGTTGGAACCGGCCAGGAGATCATGGGCCCGGGCGGCGCCCGAGGCATTGATCATTCGCATTTCCAATTCAGCCTGCGACGCCGCGTCCTGCTGAGAGAGCAATGCCGAGCCGCTGCTCAAATCCACGCCCGACGCGGCCAATATCGCCCGTTGGCGCGCGAGAAACGCGCTGTTCCGCCGGCCGGCCTCCCGAGCCTGGCTGGCAAAGAGCTGCTTCTGATAGTCGGCTTGCCGTGCCGCAATCGCCGCTTGTTGTGCCGCTTGGGCTGCCGCGGCCCGACCCGCGGAGACCGCGCCGATCGCACCGGTGGCGGACCCGATCGTCGAAAACGCGATACCCGGCGAAAATGAACCCGCCGAACCAAACAATCCCATAGTGGCGGCTTTTGCGCCCCCGGCTGCCGTTCCAAGGAGAATTCCCTCAGCCATACATATAAGCTCCATCTATCTCTACAAATCCGAGGCGAGCGAGAAATTTTCGCCCGACATCCGTACGCGCCTCCGCGCCAATGCGTTGGACTCCCTGGTCCTCAAGCGCCTCGATTCCGCGGCGGACGGCTCGCACGAACGCCACCGGGCGGCGACGAATAACGTCGCTTAGCAGGAACGAAACGGCCGCACTGCCGCCGGCTTCGATAATGGCAACGAACCCGAGAGTATTGCCGCACTCTCTGATCGAGTACGCGATTTCCACCCACCGGTTTACGGCCGCGACATGGGCCAGATCCTGGTCACCGATAGCCTCTTTTTCCGGATCGCCCGGCTCAAATCCGGACAGGTGATGGAATTCAAAGGGCTCCAGCCTCATCGCGTGTTCACCTTGATCCGCGGGCTGACGGCGAGGAGCGTAAAGGGCACCGGGTCCTCGCCCTGTATGCAGACGCGCGTGTCGGTGTCGTAGTCGCCGTCGAACTCCGCATATTTTTCGCCGGAGAACAGGGGAACGGCGGAATCCATGTCATCGGAAACGTCCCGGAACGGCACGGTCTGCAAGTTGCTCTCCGTGGGGCCAACCCGGGCGTTCAGCGAGTTCATGAGCATGAGGGTGACGCCATCGATCCGCTTGGTCTGACCCTGCGCCGTTCCCTGCGGCGAGCCGGCTTCCCACTTCAGGCTTTCGTAGCTGTGGCGATAGCCAAGTCCGCATTGGACCCGGGCCGCCGGCGCGTCCAATGAAATCCGCCCCGAGCCGACGATCTTGTCGGCGTGGACGGCTCCGTCGGCGAGCACCTTGACGGTCTGACCCTCGAGGTGATCGAGGCCCGTAATCGCCGATACTTTCTTCCTGACCTGCCCGCCGGACCCGTAGGCGGTGAAAGACGTGCCGTCGACGTTATCGCCCTCGGCCGTTTGCAATTCGAAGGTGTCCGTCGTGGCGTTGGCGACGACGTAACCGTTCGTATTGAGTTCGGTCATACCGACGACGTTGTCGATGCGAACGGCATCACCATTCGAGTACCCGTGGGCAGCCGCGGTAATAACCACCGGATTGGCCCGGGTTGCACCCGCGATGCTGATCGGCTGGTCGAGACTGAGACCGGCATCCACGTAAAAGGCGTCGCTCTGGTCGTCGCCCGAATCGTAAGCCGCCTCGAAGAATTCGACGTATCGGCGCGTTCCACCGTTTATCGTCCGCTTGCAGACGATCCACGTCTCATCCCGATTGACGCCGGGAACAACGGTCACGGACTCGGCTGCCGCATTCGAGCCCTGATACGCTCCTCCCAAGATCTGCCGGGACCAGCCGATAACGTTCTGGTCGGGCTGGTAGGTGAAAGCCGGCATTACGCCGTCGCACCGGACCGTCCACAGCGTACTGTCCAACTCCTGCTGGTACGCCATGCTTTCCAGCCCGCCGATGGAGACGTGATCGGAGAGCAATGTCATGTCGAGGGACTGCACGCCGTCGAGTTCCACGTCGTAAGCCAGTTCGAGAATCTTGCGCCGCGCCTTTTGAAGGTACATCAAGCGCCCCCGCATCAGGGCAGGGTCGTTTCTGGACGATCCGTAAGCCGTCTGGCGCTTCACGTCGATGTCGGTGGGCGTCAGCACCGAGCCGGACGACCTGACGGTCCACTCGCCGCCGGCCGTGCCGATGAGCAGATCGCCCTGATAGGCCAGCATCCAGCGGATCACGTTCACCTGGTCGGCGGAGATCGTGTAATCGATGGCGTCGTCGTCCTCGACGGTACCGTCGTTGGCGTCGTCCCGGTTGTCGGGTGTCGTTTGCGAGGGCGCCGTGGCCGTTGGCTACTACACGCTGTCGGCAGGCGGCGTATTTCGCGCCAGTCTGCCGACGGCAAAATCCCGCAGAGGCATGCCCAATCATGTGCCCGTTATCATAATTGGACGTTTGGCGGTCGACCTGAAACACCAAGGCCGGGGCATTGCAGCGGGCATGCTCAAGGAGGCAATCCTGCGTTCCGTTGACGCATCGCGAACCATCGGCGTTCGGGGAATTCTCGTCCACGCGTTCGATGATACGTCCATACCGTTTTACGCGAAGTATGACTTTGTTCCGTCGCCGATCGACGCCCGGACGTTCATCCTGCCGATCGAGACGGCAGTAGACGCGCTAAAATAAAGTGGGCGTTTCAGTACCGCTCCGAAACCCAGCCGGAGAAGCCCTCGGCCTCCGGGTAGTCCTCGATGGCGTCCACGGATTTCGCCTTTGAGAGTTGGTCTTTGAGGCCCTCCAGCATCTGCTGGCGGGTTGTCGACGACTGCGTAATCGGGATTGCGAGATCCGCGGCCAGGCCCCACGCCAAGACTTCGCGGAACTGGGCGTCCATGCCGTTGGGGTCGGTCACCTGCCGGATGTAACGGAGATAAATGTCGCTCGCGTCCGCCAGCAGCGTCCGCCCTTCAAGCTTGTAGGCGGGCCGGCCGGTACCGGCGTCGCTCGAGTGCGCGCTGACCAGCCGCAGGTAGTCGGTCGGCAGCTGGTAGGCGTAGGAAAACCCAAAGGTGGGCGCCTCCGAGAGCTGCGCCAGCTTCACCCGTTTCACCGCAAAGTTCCAGATGTGCGAACGC
>JAJECC010000170.1 GCA_022822205.1 Rhodospirillales bacterium
CTTCGCCCGGCTCGTGCGCGTCAACCTCATGCATCGAAAGCGCATCGACCGCCTCCTCGAACCCAAAACACCGCCGCCCGGAAACTCAAACCAAATGGCAATCCAATGGACGTGAAAGTTAAACCGGACACCAGTGGGCCCAGACCCGGCCATCCACGCGTACCGTGCACCGCTAGGCGTGGATCACCGGGTCAAGCCCGGTGATGACGACTTGCGGGTGAGCGGGGAGAGGGGATTTTATGCCGCGCCGGCTTCATCGCCGCAGCACTCATATGGCGGCTCGATTGAATCCGCACCCAGGAGCAGTTTCCCGCGTCACAGGATGACGTCGTCGAATTCGGTATCGTCGGGCCGGCCCGGCGCGAACAGCCAGATGGGCCGCGCGCCTTCGTTTTCGACCGCCGGCAGGGCCATCAGCGACGAAGACACGGTGCCGAATTCCTCACCCTCGGTGACGATTGACATGGCGCCTTCCGGCCCTTCGTCGGGGTCGAAGATGCGGCTGCCCAACAGGTGCCGCCAGTCCTCCCAATCGCCCAGGGTCGGATTGGGCGGATGGGCCTTCCGGAATCGCGGCAGGTAGGTCCGGATGCGGGCCGAGGTTTTGTCGTTGCGGTCACTGGCGGTAATCATCGAGAGGCCGGGCGGGATCGGCAGCACCTCGACCTGCCCGCCGGCGCCGTTGCCGGCATGGCGCAGCCAGAATGCGTCGGTATTGTCGGCGATCACCATGTTGAAGGGGCGGTAGGCGGCGGTGTCCAGATGGCCGAGGGCATCCGCCGCATCCGCCGCATCGGCGTGGTCCAGCGCCTCCAGAGGCAGTTCGCCGCGGGAGCGGTAGCCCTCCGCCGGTCCCAAGGACCCCCGGCGGTTGAGCATCGCGGCGATCACCCCGTTATCGTTGATGCCGAGCCAGGCGCCGCCCGCCAACTCGTCCATGCCGGCCGTTACGTCCTCCCGGTCGGGCCAATGGCGGGCCGGCGGTTTCCACGGCCGGGCCAGGGATTCGTCCCGATTTGCGGCAAGAATAAGAGGCCAGTCTTCTCCGGGCTGGCGCAGGACGATGACTGTGCACATGACCGATAGATAGCCCCTGGGCGCCGGAAGTACCAGCAGGGAACGCCGGGTTGCATATTTTCCCGCCCGGTGTCATTGCAATGCAATGCGCCCGGGCGTACATACCCGACAATTCGACGCCCAATCCGATTCAACAATGCTGCAAGGGAGACCGATATGGCCGACTCGCTCGCCGAACGGGGCAAAGCCCACGAAACCCAGTTCAAGCTCACCCAGGAGCAGGAATTCAAGGCGGAGGCCCGGCGCAACCGGCTGCTCGGCGAATGGCTCGCCGAACGCTTCGGGCTGCCCGAGAGCGAGGTCGCCGACTATGCCAAATCCGTGGTTGTGGCCGACCTCGAAGAGCCCGGCATTGAAGACGTTATCCGCAAGGTGATGAAGGACATCGCCGAGCACGAGGTGGACATTCCCGAAGACGAGGTCCGGGAAAAGATGGAAGCGCTCATGGACGTCGCGAAACAGCAGATCGCCGACGAGGCCTCCTAAACCTTCTGCGCTTCTGACGTTCTCGTTTTATTGCGCCCGGACGATTGCGGGCGTAAAACGGAGCCCCATGGGCAGAGAAGACCGCACACCCTCCGGACCCGGCCGGGCGCTGGTCTCCGGCGTCCTGTCGTTCTGGTTCGGCGAGCCGGGCGACGCGGATTTCGACGACAAGGGCCAATGGTGGTTCGAAGCCGACGCGGATTTGGATGCCGAGATCGGGCGGAAGTTCATGGACGCCTACCGGCGGGCGGCGTCCGGCGAACTCGACCGCTTGAGGGAAACCCCGGACGGCTGCCTGGCCCTGATCATTCTGCTGGATCAGTTCTCCCGCAACCTGTTCCGGGGATCGGCCGAGGCCTTCGCCGCCGATGCCAAGGCGCGGGAGTTGGCCGATTACGCGATCTCGCAGGGCTACGACCGGGATTTCTCCAGGAACCGGAAGCTGTTCACCTATTTGCCGTTCGAGCATTCGGAGGATCTTGCCGATCAGGAGCGGGCGGTCGAACTGATCGCGGCGCTGGACGACGAGCATCTCACCGGGTATGCCGTCCGGCACCGGGATATCATCGCCGAATTCGGGCGGTTTCCGCACCGGAACGCCGTTCTCGGCCGGGAGAGCACGGCGGCGGAACTCAAGCTCCTCGAAGACCCCGGGAACGCATTTGGCCAAACAGCGGATGACGGCAGGAAATGACCGAAGACATTCAACAAAAGGTATTGGACTTCTGGTTCGGCGAACCGGGGAGCGAAGAGCACGGCGCCTTTCGGACAATCTGGTTCCGGGGCCGAACGCCGGAATTCGATCAGGAGATTCGCGACGGCTTCATGGAGATCCACGAGAAGGCCGCCGCCGGCGAATTCGACCATTGGATGGCGACCAAGGAGGGCTGTCTGGCGCTGTGCATCCTCCTGGACCAGTTCCCGCGCAACATGTTCCGGATGACGCCCAGGGCCTTCGCGACCGATGCCAAGGCCCGCGAGGTCGCCAAACACGCCGTCGCCAACAAGTGGGACGACGAGGTCTCGGCCGTCGAGCGGCACTTCTTCTATCTGCCTTACGAACATTCGGAAGAGTTGGCGGATCTCGATGCTGTCACCGAACTGGCGCCCAAGATGGGCCGGGAGCGCTCGGTCAAGGCGGTCGCGGAGCACCGCGACCTGATCGTCAGGTTCGGGCGCTACCCCCACCGCAACGAAATTCTGGGCCGGGAATCGACGCCGGAAGAGATCGAGCACATGAAGAACGGCGGCAAGAATTTCGGCCAGGGCGCGACGCCCGACCCCCTCCCGGACGACCAGGACGACGCCGGGTGAGGGGGTGAGGAGCGGGAGCCTGTCGTGCGTTCCCTCTCCCCCGGAGGGAGAGGGATGCGGAGGCTTGGCGGGCGGAAGCCCGACTTAGCCGTAGCTGGGTGAGGGGGATTGCCGATTCACCCCTCACGTTCACCCCCACCCCAACCCTCCCCCGTCAAGGGGGAGGGAGTTTCGGTGCGTCCCCTCGCCCGTCAGGGGGAGAGAGACAGCTTGAACCGCAAATCCGCAAAAACGGGAGTCCCCTGATCGGGTCCGGACCCTAGCCGAAGACGCGGGCGAAGATGGCGTCCACGTTTTTGGTGTGATAGCCCAGATCGAACAGCGCCGCGAGGTCGTCTTCCGGCAGCCTGGCCGTGACGTCCGCATCGCTTTTCAGCGCGGTCAGGAAATCGGCGCCGTTCTGCCACACGTCCATGGCGTTCCGCTGGACCGCCGCGTAGGCGTCCTCGCGGCTCATGCCGGCTTGGGTCAGGGCCAGCAAAACCCGCTGCGAAAACACCAGGCCGCGGAGGTTGTCGAGATTGTCCCGCATGGCGTCCGGGTAGATCACCAGCTTCTCGATGACGCCGGCCAGCCGGTTGAGGGCGAAATCGAGGGTGACCGTGGCGTCGGGCGCGATCATCCGCTCGACGGAAGAATGCGAAATATCCCGCTCGTGCCAGGTGGCGACGTTTTCCATTGCCGGAACGACGGCGGAGCGGACGATCCGCGCCAGACCGGTGATGTTCTCGGTCAGCACCGGGTTCCGCTTGTGGGGCATGGCAGAAGAGCCCTTTTGCCCTTCGGAGAAGAACTCTTCCGCCTCGCGCACCTCGGTCCGCTGAAGATGGCGGATTTCGGTCGCCAGCCGCTCCATGGAACTGGCGATCACGCCGAGGGTCGCGAAAAACATCGCGTGCCGATCCCGGGGGATGATCTGGGTGGAGACGGTCTCCGGTACTAGGCCCAGTTTTTCGGCGACATACTCCTCGATCCCCGGCTCGACGCTGGCGAAAGTGCCCACGGGCCCTGAAATGGCGCAGGTGGCGATCTCGGCGCGCGCGTTGGTCAACCGGTCCCGGGCGCGCGAAAACTCGGCGTAATAGGTGGCGAGCTTGACCCCGAAGGTGGTCGGCTCGGCGTGAATGCCGTGGCTGCGGCCGATGGTCGGGGTGAGTTTGTATTCCTCGGCGCGGGTCTTCAGCGCGGCGAGCAGCCGGTCGAGACCGGCCAGCAGGATGTCGGCGGCCTGGGTGAGTTGGACGGCGAAGCGGGTGTCCAGCGCGTCCGACGAGGTCATGCCCTGATGGACGAAACGCGCCGCCTCGCCCACCTGCTCGGAAAGCTCGGTCAGGAAGGCGATCACATCGTGTCTGGTTTCGGCCTCGATCTCATCGATGCGGGCGATCCGCTCCGGCGTATAGGGCTTGTCGCCCCGCTCCCGCACCGCCTTCGCGGCTTCGGCGGGAATGACGCCGGCCTCGGCCAATGCGTCGCAGGCATGGGCCTCGATCTCGAACATGATGCGGAACACGTTCTCGGGCGCCCAGATGGCGGCCATTTCGGGTCGGCTGTAACGAGGGATCATGACGGGCTTCTCACGTTGCGCCGTCTTATATCACCTGGACGCCCTATTTTGAAGCGAGGGCGATTTCGCCCGGCAGGAGAGAGCTCTACGAACTCCCCATGGGGCCTTCGTACGGCAGTCCATCATCCTGAAGCTGGGCCAGCAACAGGGCGGCGAGATATTCTTCCATTTCGCTAAAGTCCAAATGCCCAGCGTCCCAAGCACGATCAGCGGCCGTCAAAGCAGCCTCATACTCATCTCGATTGTCGCGAATTCGCTCCGGCACAATTCGACGTCCAGGGAGTAGTGCGCCGGACCGGACACAGAGCAGAAAATAGCACGTTGCTCGAGCCGTGCGGCCATTGCCTTCAATAAAGGGATGTATCCAGTTGAGGCGCCACAAGCCGTATGCCGCAAGCTCCGTGGGCGTCCAGACATACCAATTCTCCTGGACGGTCGAAACAAATCGATCCATCCAGTCATCTACCTCGTTGAAATGAGGGGGTTTATGATCTCCAACGTAGATTGGTTCCCGACGGAACCGGCCGCCGAACTGGGAGATATTGGCGACAGCGACGTGGTTCAAGGCCCATAGCAGAAATTTGTCGAATGAAACGGGGCCTCTCATCAGGCCTATCTCGATGCAATTGGTCAGCAACTCGTATTGCCGGTTCAGGTTTTGCTCCTGAACTCGATTGAATAGCGCCCGGTCTTCTTCTTCGAGAATGAACAATATCTATGCCGCCGCGCCGAATAGAAAAGATCCAGCGCTCAACCACGCAATCTATGCGGTCGCCTTCCCAACCCGGAGGCGCTTAGTAGACTCCGAAGCGGACTCCCGCGTAATTCCGGAGCCTTTTGGGGCGTTGCCGTACACAAAACTGGCGCGTTGCTCCAACAACTCTTCATCGCTGATTTCAACATTTCTCGCTTTTTCCAGCAGCGCATCCAGTTCCGGGCGCTCCGGTGCCCGCTTCAATGCCGATTTGCGCTCGGCCATCGCACGTCTCCTCCTGAAAATCCGCGCACCAATGTGCCTTCGTAGTGATAACACCAATAATTAACCATATCTATAATATTGGGCCAAATTGCGGCCAATTTCCGGTGTCATTCTGAGCTCAGCAGGGGCGCCAGATCCTCTTTGACCTGGGCCCGTTTGATCTTCCCCGACGCGGTGAGCGGCAGGGCGTCGACGAAGACGATCCGGCGCAGCCGCTTGAAGGACGCGATGCGGTCCGCGCCATGGCCGAGGATGTCGTCTTCGGTGGCTTCAACGCCGTCCCGCAGGACGACCGCCGCCGCGGGCAGCTCGCCCCATTTCTTGTCCGGCATCCCGAAAGCGGCGGAGGCCGCCACCGCCGGATGATCCTCGATGGAGTTTTCCAGCTCGACCGGCGAAATGTTCATACCGCCCGAAATGATCACCTCCTTGGTCCGCCCGATGAGGGTCACCACCCCGTCCTCGTCCACGGTCGCGAGATCGCCGGTCCATCCCCAGCCGTCGCCGGATTTGAAATAGGCCTTCGTGTCCTCGTCGCTACCGATATAGCGGTCGAAGAGATGGTCCCCCCGGGTGCAGAGCTCCCCCTCCTCTCCCGGCTTGGCGGGAACGCCGGGCGCCGTAAACACGCCGACCTCGATACGCGGGCCCGGTTTTCCGAGCGTGCCGGGTTTGAGGGCCCGCTCCTCGGGCTGCTGGGACAGCACATGACTGGACTCCGTCGAGCCGAATGCCTGGACGATGCGGACGCCGGGCAGCGCGCTTTCGGCCCGCGCCAGCAGCTCCTCGGTCGCGGCCGCGCCGCCATAGATGAACTGCCGCAAGGTGGACACCCGGTTCGGGTCGAAGTCGGGGTGATCGAACAGCATGGCCATCTGGGTCGGCACCACGAAGGCGGTCGTAAGGCCGTGGTTTTCGGCGGCCTCCATGAACTTCACCGGATCCCAGTGTTCCAGAATGACCGCGCAGGCGCCGGCCACCATGATCGGCGTGAACCAGCTGTAGAGGCCGGCGGCATGGCACAGCGGAATGGTCACCGCGCAGACGTCGTCCGGCGCAATGGGATGATCCTCGGCCGCCGCCGTCGACGCGATGATCCGCGCCCGGTGACTGGCGACCGCGGCCTTGGGCAAACCCGTCGTGCCGCTGGTGAACAGAATGGTGATGGGATCGGCCGCCTCGACCGGAATACCGGGGTCGGTCTCGGGCCGGCCGGCCATGAGCGACGCAAAATCGTCCGCGTCCGACGGCGCGTTACCTCCCATGGAAAGCAGGCGCGGCCGGGGTGCGAGTTCCGGCAGCGCCCCGGCATAGACCGGCCAGGCATGGCCGTCGCCGATGAACACCCGGGTCCCGGTGAGCCTGAGAGCGTGTTCCAGCTCCTTTGGCGTGAACCGGTGCGAAAGGTGGGCGAGGACGTGGCTGGTCCGCGCCGCGCCGAAATGTACGGCTACGTAATCGATACTGTTTCCGGCCATGATCGAAATGACCGACCGGTCGGGCAGTCCGAGGGATTGGATGGCGTGGGCGGCCCGGTTGCCGAGGGCATCCAGCTCGCCGTAGGTGACCGTCCGCCCGTCGCCGATGAGGGCCGGCGCGTCGGGCCGCGCCGACGCGATCGTCCGCGGCACGTCCCGGGGAGATGCGTTGGCGAGCGGCTCAGCGGGTGAGGTCATCGGCCCGACCGATCAGTTTGGCGAGGGTGGATTTGAATTGCCGAAGCTCGTCGGCGCTCAGTCCGGCGGTCAACTCGCGATAGCGGCGGTTGGCGAGCGGGATCAGCCGCTCATAGAGCCGACGGCCGGCCGTGGTGAGGCCGAGATCGTGAATCCGCTTGTCCAGCGGGTTCCGCGACCGGTCGACGAGATCGCGGTCGACCAGGCTGTCGATGGCCCGGCTCACCGTCATTTTGTTCATCGCCCAGCGGCCGGCGATGGCCCGTGCGTTGGTGCGGCCGCCGCCGGCGACGCTCAGCAGTACGCGCCACTCGGGCACCGTCACCTCGCTTGCCGCGAACTCGCCTTCGAACACGTCGCTGATCCGGTTGGACAGCATGTGGCACAGCACCAGGACATGGTCGTCTCCCGGCTGCGAGTCCGTCGCCGGCGCGGCTTCCGCGAGTGCCGTCATCGAGTCTCCAATTGGCCTCCAATTTTTATGTACCACTTATCGTAACATATGATACCATCAAAATTAGTAACATTTGTTACTTGATGACGGGAAGACGGAATGTTCGGGTTTAGACGCGCCTCGCGCCCCGTGGAACTCGGCCCCTATCCGCTGGAGCGGCTGCGCCGCGATCCGGGCGCGCGCGAGACGGAAGCGTCGCGTCCGGCCGGTGACGCGGGGCCGATTAACACCGGCGGCTCTCCGCATCTGGTGGAGGCGGTGCGCATCCACCTCTCGGCCTATGAGGAGCTGCGAACGCCGGAGCCGTTCTCCCGGAAGGCGCCGGTCCCGGACGATCCGGCCCTCCGGGTCCGCGACGTGAAGGGCGCCGGCTACTTCCTCGACGCTTCCCAGATCGGTATCTGCGAGGCGGATGCGGGCCTGTGGCTGAACGGCCCGATCGACGGCCATACCCACGCCGTGGTGATCCTCGTCGAGTACGCCGACCCCATTGACGAGGAGAACCGGGCGCGGGCCTGGATGGAGGGCAACGATCATCTGATCGCCACCCTCCGGGCCGCGGAGGTCGCATTGGATCTCTCGGGCCAGATTTCGTCCATGGGCTTCGCGAGCAAGGCTCATTGGACCGGAGCGAGCGACGTGGACCTGGGCAAGGCGGCGGTGCTCGCCGGCCTCGCCGTCCGCGACGGCGGCAAGCCGGTCAACCCCTACCTCGACGGCCGCTTCGCCGTCGGCGTCGTCACCACCGATTATGAGCTGGCGGCCGACGAGCCGCTCCACCCGTCGGCCCGGAACGGCCGCGATCTCCACTATCAGCTTGGCCTGTCGGGCGCGGTCTCGGGGCTGGAACGCCGGCGGCGGCGCAGGCGTCCCTCCCACCTCGGCCCCTATCCGGTCGAGACCGTCAAGCGGGTCGGGAAACCGACGACCCTGATCTTCGAGGACGAGGTGCCGCGCGTGCCGAGCCGCGCCAACATGTATATGCGGACCGCCCTCGGCGATCTCAGCCGCAAGACCCTGGAGGAGTCCGACCGGTGGTCGCAGAAGCATCCGGTCTCCCAGGGCATCGTCCGGCCGAGCTGGGCGATCAAGCCGCTCCAGGACGGCCAGCCGGCGAACGAGGTGTCGTCCGAGGTCGGATCGCCCGAAGACAACGCCAAGGCCCTGAAGGCCCTCACCCACGCCATGGGCTCCTCGGTGACCGGGATCTGCAAAATCCCGGACTATTGCTGGTACTCCCACGACAAGCGGGGCCAGCCCATCGATCCCTATCACGAAAATGCGCTGGTGGTGCTGATCGATCAGGGCCACGAGACGTTTCTCGGCGCCAGCGGCAACGATTGGATCTCCGGCTCCCAGTCCATGCGGTCCTATTTGCGGGGCGCCGAGATCGTCGGCGTGCTGGCCGACATGATCCGCCGGATGGGGTATTCGGCCCGCGCCCACTCCAATCTGGATTCCCACGTGCTCCACGTGCCCCTGGTGGTGCTGGCCGGTCTGGGCGAGCAGAGCCGGATCGGCGAGAGCGCCATCAATCCCTTCCTCGGCATGCGCTTCAAGACCGCCGTGCTGACCACCGACATGCCCCTGGAGGCCGACCTCCCCATCGACTTCGGCATCCAGACCTTCTGCGACAAGTGCGACAAGTGCGCCCGGGAGTGCCCGTGCCAGGCCATCCCCTACGGGGACAAGGTGATCTTCAACGGCTACGAGACCTGGAAGCCGGACAGCGAGCGCTGCACCCTCTACCGGGCGACCAACATGAAGGGCTCGGCCTGCGGGCGCTGCGTCAAGGTGTGCCCGCTCAGCAAGGATACCACGCTCGACGGTCCGGTCCTGCACCAGGTGGGCTCATGGCTCGGCATCAACGCCATGTGGCTGAAGCCGGTGCTGGCCCCCATCGCCATCTGGCTCGACGACGCGCTGGGCAACGGCAACCCGGTCGACGCCAAGAAATGGTGGCTGGACCTGGAGGTCATCGGCCGGAAGTCCTTCCGCTACGATCCGCGGAACCACACGGTCGGGGCGAAGGGCGCGAACCGCCCCAAAATCAACCCCGGAAAGAAGGCGAAGAAGGCGGATTCCATCGCCTATTTCCCGGCCTCCACGCTGCCCGCCCCCGACTACTTCGAGCCCAGCCCGCCGGACCGCAAGCTCGGCCTGGAACTGGCCAAACGGGCGGAGACGGTGGATCAGGCGCTGGCCCGCCGGGCGGCCGGCGGGGCGAAGCCGGAAACCTATGTCCCCACTTACGTCAGCGGGAAATATCCCCACCCGGCGCCCGATCCGACTCCCGATCCGCCTCCCGATCCGCCTCCCGATCCGGAGGCCGCCGAATAGCCTCCGGCGTCCGCCAGATCAGGCGCGAGATCAGCCACCAGGCGAACAGCGCCAGCTGGATGCCCAGCATGGCCAGGAACGCCCGGCCGTAGCCCTCGGCGGCGAACTGGCCGTTGGGCGCCATGGGCCAGAGGTTGATGATCGCGCCGATCCCCCACTGGGCGGCGAAGGCGTAGATGAAGATGAACATGTTGAAGGTGGTGTTGACCCGGCCGGCGAGGTGCGCGGGGAATTTCTGCGACAGGCTGGCGTACATCACCCCGCCCGAGATCCCGAAGATCGCGTAGAGGGACCAGACCGCGAGCGGCGGTATGGGCGCGTCGGTCAGGATCAGGACCTGGACGAAGAGGAAGACGATCATGCCGGTAACGGCGACCCGCTCCGGGCGGATGCCGCGCCGGGCGAGCCGGGTCGCGGCCCAGCCCGACGCCAGGTAGCCCGCCGTCGTCGCCGCCGCGATCCAGAACAGCCCGGCCGCCACCTCGGCGCGGCTCCACCCCGCGACGTCGCGGAGCCAGGGGCCGGTCCACAGCGTGAGGACCGCCATGGTCGTCGCCTGGGTCGCGGTCGAGAACGGCGCGATGGTGAAGATCACCGGGCTCCGCAGAATCTGGAGGGTGCCGCTGATCTGCTGGGCGAGGGTGCTCCCCCCAACCACCGCCCGGTGCTCCGCCTTCTCCGGCACCACGGCGAAGATGAGGATGGCGACGCCCACCGCCGCGGCGGTCAGGAACAGGAACACGCCCCGCCAGTCGGTGAACTGCAGCGCGGTTTCGACGGGCACGGTGGCGCTCATGGCGCCGATGCCGCCGGTGGCGAACATGATGGCGTTGGCGAACGGCAGCCTTTCGGCCGGCAGCCAGTCGACGAACGACTTGAAGGCCGCCATCAGGCATGCCGACACCCCGAACCCGATCAGCCCCCGGCCGGCGATCAGCGCCGCCGGCGACGCCGCGGTGGCGAAGATGAAGGCGCCGGCGGCGGCGAACATCAGCAAAGCGGCCTCGGTCCGCCGGGGCCCGAACCTGTCGAGCAGGATGCCCAGCGGCAGCTGGAACGCGGCGAAGGTGATCATGTAGATGCCGGTCAGGAGCCCGAGACCCGAGGCGTCGACGCCGACGTCGCGGACCAGGTCCGGGGCGATCACGTTGTTGATGGACCGGAAGAGGTAGGACAGGAAAAAGCCGAGCATGAAGGGCAGGAACACCCGCGCGGTCAGAACGGTACCCATGGCTCGACTTG
>JAJECC010000114.1 GCA_022822205.1 Rhodospirillales bacterium
CTGCGCGAACGCAACGACCGGCTGCGGGCGGCAGTCGTTCGGGCCACGGAGCTGATCGCGTCGCTGCGGGAGAAGAATGCCGGGCTGCGCGCCGAGGTGCGGGATCTGAAGGCCGAGAATGCCGCGCTGGCCGCGCGGGTCTCCCCCGCCAATACCGCCGACACAACACGCTCACGCAAATCAACGCAATATGGTCTCGCCATGGATGCTGACCACCTTGCCCAGCATCCCTCTTGAATCACGGTTCGACCCTTCTTGGGAATCCCAAAAATGATTCAGATAAATAATGCCACACTCTAGAAACGGACAGCGAATGCGGACCTTGAACTGGTCGCTTTCTGCCCCAAAGCAGACCTTGTTCAAGTCAGATTCGTTGAGCCCGTGTCAGGTCAATCCGTCTTGTCGATCCGGCAGACGTTGTCCCCGACAGGCACGTCGGCGCCTTCCTCGACGAGATGTTCGAGCATCGTCCCGTCGCACGGGGCTTCATATTCGTTGGTGACTTTCTCGGTCTCCATCTCATAGAGGATATCACCTTCCTTGAACGCCTCTCCCGGCTGGACACGTCAAGCGACCAGCGTGCCTTCTTCCATGTTCATGCCGATCCGCGGCATTTTCAGCGCGACTTTCATGGTTTACGCCTCCACCCCGGCCGGTTTGCCCAATAGGTCCCGCACCGTGGCCGAGATGCTGCCTTCGTTGGGGAGCAAGGCCTTCTCCAGCGGCGGCGAATACGGCATCGCCAGATCGGGAACGGTAACCCGCTTGATCGGCGCCTTTAGCGCTTCAAAGCACTGATCGGCACAGACGGCGGCAACGTGAGACGCGGCCGAACACAGGTCCCGTGCTTCATCGACCACCACCAGCCGGCCGGTGCGGCGAACCGATGAGAGGATCGCCTCCGTGTCCAACGGGACCATCGTGCGCGGGTCTATGAGGTCGACGCCGATACCGTCTTCGGCAAGTCGTTTCGCGGCGCGAAGGGCAGGGCGAACCATGGCCCCAATGGCGACCATGGTGACATCGTCCCCGTCGTGCACGGTGGCGGCCTTGCCCAGCTCGAAGATCACTTCACCGTCCGGCACTTCGCCGGACTCGCCGCCCCGGCCGGCCGCCTGCAGGAAGACCACCGGGTTGGGATCGTGTATCGAGGCGCGGAGGAGACCCGCGGCGTCGGCGGGCGTCGCCGGCAGCGCAACCTTGATTCCGCCCAGGTTCATGAACATGGGGTGCATTGCGTCGGAGTGTTGCGCCGCGGCGGATCGGCCGCCCCCGAAGACGCTCATATAGACGATCGGCAGGCTGATCTGGCCGGCTGTCATGTAGCGAAGCTTGCTGGCCTGATTGGCGATGCTGTCGAAGCCGGTATACATGAAGTTTCCGAACATCATGTGGCAGACGACCTTGTAGCCCGCCGCCGCGGCGCCGACCGCCATGCCGCTCATCACGGTCTCCGAGATGGGCATGTTCCTCACGCGATGCGCGCCGTGCTTGTCCTTTAGACCGACGGTATCGCCGAAGAGGCTGATCTCCACATCCTCGCCGAACAGGACGATCTTCGGATCCTTGGCCATCTCGCTGTCGAGCGTTTCGTTGATGGCCTGGATCATGCGTTTCTTTGCCATGGTTTTGCCTCCCCTCAGGCGAACATGTAGCCGGCGCCCTGATCGGCAGGGTCCGGATAGGGTGATTCCTCGGCGAAGGCGACGGCTTCGGCCACCTCCGCCGTGATTTCCGCATCGATCCGGTCGAGGTCCGCCTGGCTGGCCTGACCGGCTTCCAGGATCCGTTTGGCGAATGCGGGGATGGGGTCGCCGGCCTTTTTTTGCTCCACCTCTTCCTCCGACCGGTAGGTGCCGCTGAGGAACGTATGTTCCCCCACGACGTGGCCGCTGTGACGATAGGTGCGGGCTTCGATCAAGGTCGGACCTTTTCCGTCCCTGGCCCGTCTGATGGCCCTGGCGGCGCACTGCCAAACCTCTATCAGATCGTTGCCGTCGATGGTCTCATGCGCCGCGCCATATGGCTTCGCCCGATCGGCGATGCTGCCCGACGTGACGGTTGAGTATGGCGAGAACTCCGAGAACCCGTTGTTCTCGCAGACGAAAATAACGGGGAGTTTCCATAGGGTCGAGACGTTCAATGCCTCGCACAGCACGCCTTGGTTGGCCGCGCCATCGCCAAAGAAGGCTACCCCCACGGCGCCGTTGCCATCGAGCTGAGCCGCCCACGCCGCGCCCGTGGTGATGGAGATTCCGGCGCCGACGATGCCGTTGGCGCCAATGATGCCCTTCGAGAAGTCCGCGACGTGCATGGATCCGCCGTGTCCCCGGCAGATGCCGGTCTTGCGCCCATAGACCTCCGCCACGAGAAGCTTGGTATCGCCCCCTTTGGCGAGAAAATGTCCGTGACCGCGGTGGTTGGAGGCAATCCAGTCGTCGTCCCGAAGCTGGCTGCAGATACCGACGCCCACCGCTTCCTGTCCGATGTAGAGATGGACGGCACCGGGCAAGTTGCCGGCGAGGCTGTCTTTTCCGAGCTGCTCCTCGACACGGCGGATGCGCAGCATGTCGCGGTAAAAGCCGAGCATTTGCTCGTTGGAGAAGTTGGTGTCGGCGCCGGAACTGGTCATGGAAATCGTCCTCGCTGTTTCGAACCGGGCCCTGAGCAGGGCCATCTCGGAGCGAGGGGATAACACAGGAAAGGTATAAAAGTCTAGACCTTTATAACGAGACGCCGAAATTTTTCACTGCACCGCAGTCATGCGCCGATGAATATTTTCGATTGGCGGCGGGGGCCGATCCCCGGAACGTCTAGTCGGTCCCGTCCACGGTGAACTCCATCTCGAACTGGAGCGCGTCACCCGGATAGAGGAGGGTCGAGGAGTAAATCAGCCGATCGTCTTCGTCGTACATCTCGCGTTTTACCCTGAAGATCGGGGAGTTCACCTTGATCCTCAGAGCCTGCGAAAGTTCGAAGTCGGCGTAGGAAATCCGGACCGACTGTCGGGCGGACTTGAACTTGACCCCCATATCCTCCAATACGCTGATGACGATCTCGGAGGCAAACCGTGCCGGCGCTTTTTCATAGAGCGCGCTGTCCATCCGCAGATCCACATGACAGAACGGCTTGCCGTCCAGGGAGTGGATTCGCTTCATGCGGTGATAAGCGATGCCGTTTTCATCCGGCTGCTCATCCTGGGAGTCTTCCACAAGAACCGAAACCTCAAGCTGCGAGATCATGGAGGACAACTGAGACAGCTGTGCCTGCATATTCAAAGTCTGGCGGGTGGGCAGCTTGATCTTTTTGACAAATGTTCCGCGGCCGGCGTGGCGTTCGATGAGACCCTCGGCCTCCAGGGCATCCATCGCTTGGCGAACGGTCATCCGTGCCACGCCCAGTTTGCTGGTGAGTTCGCTGAGGGGCGGCAACTGCTCGCCCGGCACCAGCGTGCCGGACATGATTTGATTGCGAAGAAGCGAGGCCACCTCGGCGTGCAGAGGAACGGCTTCTCGCTTCATCGCAGGGAGATTCATGTTGACTCTCGATTCTTCAGTGACTAAAGGTACAAAGGTCTAGCACTTTATATACACGATTCGGGTTTTGTTTGCAAGGGATTTGCCGATCCCGGGCCTCCGGATCGAAGGGGGTCGAGTTGTCACAAGCCGATATTCCGAAGCGCAATATTGCCAAGCTGGAAAACATTGCCGCGAAGTTGCGCCTGCGGGTGGTCGAGATGGTTGCACCCACGGGCCAGGGGTATGTTCAACAGGGCTTGGGTTCCGCCGATATATTCACGGCCTTGTATTTCGCCGAGGCGCGCGTCGATCCCGGGAACCCGGATTGGGAAGACCGCGACCGCGTCTTCCTGACCACCGCGCATAACACGGCCATCTTCTACGCCGCGCTGGCCGAGCGCGGCTTTTTCGAAACCGGGCGGCTGTCGGCCTACTGCGAAGACGGCTCTCCATTGGAGATCAATGCGTCCGAGCGCATGGGCCGGTTTGTCGAAGCGACCTGCGGCTCGCTTGGCCAGGGCCTCTCGGTCGCCGTCGGCGCGGCGCTGGC
>JAJECC010000174.1 GCA_022822205.1 Rhodospirillales bacterium
GCGGCCCGGGTCATCGCGTTGAGCAACAGGACGGTGCCGGTGATATCGGCGGGCTCGCGGCCCGGCCACCCGTCGACGGTGCCGTAACAGGAATGCAAGCCGACATGCACAGCCTCGGGCAAACCGGAACACGCCTCCGCCAGGGGGTCCGCAACGATGGCTGCCTCGTTCCGCGCCGCGTCCATGTCGCCTGCGTCCAGGTGCATCTGAATCCGCCGGTTTTCGACCGCCAGATCCCATTGAACGGCGAGGTCGTCGGCGGGAATATGAGCGGCGATGTTCGCCATCTCGTCCTTCAGCGCCGTGGTGATGCCGGGCGCCACCCTCAATAGATCGTCGTCATCTGAGAAAAAGAGGCCGAGCGCGCTGTAGGTCAGGGGCACGCAGACCTGGAACCGGACGTCATCGGGAATCACCTGATCTTTTTTCATTTGTTTGAATACGAAATACGAGTTGACGGCGTCCCGCGCATAGCCAAGCCGCCAGCCGGGATCGCCGAACTGCACCCGGTCGACGCCGGCCGCCACCTTGAATTTGAAATGGTCATGGGTGCCCAGAGGGCGCCATGTATCGGGCCCGTGCTCGTCCGGCTCCGGTCTTTGCACCGTTTCCAGTTGCGGATGACCGTTCAGGACGTTCTTGGCCAGGACGTTGATCCAATACCGGCGCTCGCCGACCTCGCCGTCGGGCATATAGGCGAGCGAATCGCCGATGCTCGGGCCAAAGGTGCGGAAAACCTCTTCCGGCGTGTCGAGGGGGATGCTCCCCACCAGCAGCAGTTTGTCGGTCATATCGTCCTTCCTAGTTTAATCGGGCCTAGTTTAACCGGGCGTCCTTGAATTGTCGGTCGCCGTTCTTGCCTCATGTTCGAGCGGCGCCGTTGCCGCCGGCAAGCAATACAGTGCGTGAAATGCTCATATTCGGCCTTCTTCGTTCATTGCCCGGCTCCAGGCCGGGGGGAAAACGGTATCGTCTGCCGGGAACTTCCCGGCTTCCAGGTGTTCGCTGACTTCGACGATCATCACGTATTGGCGCGGATCCCAGACGGCATCGCCGCCCATATACCGGACCGACAGACCGATCCGGCCCCGAGTGGATGATCGATTGGCGCCGGAGCCGTGGACGGTGAGCGGATGGTGAACCAGCACGTCGCCGGGCTCCATATCCCAGCTCAGGAACGTGTAGTCGGGATTGTCGAATTCCCGGTGGAAGTCCGGGCAGACCTCCAGATCGGGGTCGGTGAGCCGGGGGTCCTCGTCTATCGTCGTGGCGCGGTAGAATTTGCCCCATTTATGGGAACCTGCGAGGTACACCACGCCGCTGGATTCCTGGGTTACGGGGGTCAGCGCCAGCCATACGGAGGCGATGTGGTTGCCGCGAAACGGCCAGTAGGGCAAATCGTGATGCCAGGGAGTCGGCGCCGAGGCGCCGGGTGTCTTGATGAACAATTGATCATAGTAGAACCGGACCGCGTCGACGCCCATCAGCTCGGCGGCGATGCGCGCCGCCGGCGAGTTGAAGACGTAGTCCCTGAAATCGTCGTCATCGCGCCACATGAACACTTTGGAATAAAAAGTTGCGTCGCCGTCCTCATTTGCGACCTCGGTTACGCGGCCTTCCGACGCCGCCATATCGCGCTCGCAGGCAATCCTCATCCGGTCGATCCATTCGCCGTCGAACTGGTTGCGAATACACACAACGCCGTCCCGCTCATAGTCGGCGCGCTGTTCGTCGGTGATAGGCGACAAAAGGTCGTCGTTCATCGGGCTTTCCTCCTCAGTCCGGTATTCGGCAATCCATTAATTTCAATTCTCGAAACCTCCTCGGGCGCATCGAGGGGAAGGTCCCCACCAGCAGCGGTTTGCCGCTCAAATCGTCCTCTTCCTTCTTGCAACGGCAAAATCAGTGAGCGCTGACGGCTACAACTCATCCTTCAGAATTGCTTTGACCATCTTCCCGACCGTGTCGGCTTCGTCTTGGGTGATTGCCGAATGACCTGGTTCTCCAAAAATGCGGCGGAGCGCCAGCCCGCGAACTGTCGAACGAAGAATGTCGTGAGCCAGCCGGACCCGGTCTGCCGGCAAATCGAGGTCGGCAAATAAATTCTCCCACCTCTGGGCACGTTCACCGAGAATTTCAAGGAGTCTCCGGCTAACGCGTTCAAACAGAACCGGATCCTCGCGCGAGCCATGAAAAACTTCCAAAACCGCGGAGAAGAGGTGGTCGTTAAATGAGACCCGGTATCGGTCGACAATCAGGTCCACCCGCTCTTCGAACGAGGAACTTTCAGGATATTGGGCGCCAAACGATATATTCGTGCGGGCCCACACCTCGTCGATAACCGCGAGCAACATGTCGGACCTGGTCGAAAAATGATACTGCATCGCGCCCCTGGATAAACCGGCGCGTTCCGCAACCTGGGCCGTCGTGATGGTTGCAAACCCATTCTCGACAACGAGATCCACCGCGGCATCTATCAGCTTTTTGCGCGTGGCGGCGCTCTTCCTGGCCTGTCGGCTGGTCTCGTTGTCGATCAGGGTCTCGACTGATTTCAAAGTCGACATCCATTCATACTACCATAAAAAAATCATTTGTGAATGATTTTTTTATGGTAGGGTTATTTCAGTCCCGACATCGGGAATTAACCTGCCGCCAAGCATCTTGGCGAAGCTTTGAAGAATCGGTTTGAACCGGAATCTCCGATAATGCCATGGAGGAATGCATGTCGAAAACCAACGCCGGCTATGCTTTGACGGCCGATGACATTTCCGCGTACCAGGAACATGGCGCGCTATGCCTCAGGGGCGTATTCGAGGAAGACCAAATTAGTGCTTTGCGGGACGCCGTTGAAAATGCGCTGGCGAAGCCCGGCCCCTATGCCAAGGAGTTTAACGATCCGGGCGGGGCGCGGTTCTTGGGCGACGTATTCGTCTCGACGCGACATCCCGTGATTCGTGAAATTTTGCTGGAATCCGCTCTTGGAGAGATCGCCGGCAAACTCATGAAATCCAATACGATCCGCTTTTTCTTCGATCACCTTCTGGTAAAGGAACCCGGGGCGGCTCAGCCGACACCCTGGCATCAGGACGCCCCGTATTTTCCGATGAAGGGCTTCGATTGCTGTGGAATCTGGATCGCGCTTGATCACGTGAATTCCGAAAATGGTGCGGTTGAATACCTAAGAGGCACTCACAAGAGCGGTACCCTTTACGCACCCCGGAGCTTCGCGGAAGGTCACGCATACAACGATCAACTTACCGAAGTACCCGATATCGACGCCCATCGGGCCGATTACGATGTTGCGTCCTGGGATTTGGAACCCGGTGATTGTACCGTTCATCACGTTCGCGCGCTGCACGGCGCGCCCGGAAACACGACCGCCGGAGCAAGACGGCGCGGTATCGCGACCCGTTGGATTGGTGACGATGCGGTGTTCGAACTTCGTCCGGGCATACCGGACGACATGTTGAATACCCTGGCGGACCTCGCGGGCGATCTGGAACCCGGACAACCGTTCGACCACTCGTTATTTCCGATCGTATGGGAAAACCGGTAGAAACAAATAAGTCCGGGCGCGTTCGGCCCGGCAGTGGGTCGGGGACCTTGACGCGATCCCCGCCCGCAAGCTGCGGGGCGGGGCGGCCTGAGCCCTAAATCCAGCGCCGCACCCGGGCCTTGTATCGGGTGTAGGCCTCGCCGAACTTGGCTTCCAGGTAGCGCTCCTCCCGGGCGATAACGCCGTAATGCATCACCGGAAACCAGGCGGCGAGCAGGATCACGAGCCACAAATTGTCGAACCGGGCGGCGATCGCCAGGATGGCGACGGTCTGCCCCACATACATGGGATTCCGGGTAAACCGGTAGGGGCCGGTTTCCACGATCGTGGTCGCGGGCCTATTAGGTAGGATGGCGGTGCCGTGCCGGCGGAGTGACGTTCTCCCCCACACTCCGAGCGCGGCGGCGATCACGATCAACGTCCAGAAGAGGGGATCGAGCCAGGCCGCCGGCAGGAAGGGCAGGGGCCGGGTGAGGTTCAGTCCCACGCCCGCCGCGAGAAACAGCGCCCAGATCAGCAGCGGCGGCAGGATGACCCCGGGATTGTCTTTCTCGGCCATGCAACCGGTATAGCGCCAAAGCCGGGCTGCGCAAACCGCTACCGGCAGGATGCGTTGAGGTGCGCCCGGCACCTCTCGGATCACGGCCCGTCGAAGGCCTACGTCATCCATCAGGCGACCGGCATCGCGCGCGCCCGGCGCATCCTCTACAGCGACCATTACGGCTGGTTCGAGCGCGTGGACCGGGGGATTTACCGGCTGACGCCCGCGGGCGAGCAGGCCCTCGAACGGTTCGCCGGACAATTCGCCGAAGCCGCCGAATAATCGGTTTTGACCATCGGGGCGCGCCCGCCTAAGAAGACGGCAGCCCAGCCGCATCACGAATACCGGGAGAATTTCGATGGCCAATCTGATCAATCTCGTCACCATGTCCTACGACGAGGACATCCTCGATGAAGCGCTGCGCCTGCTGATGATCAATGCGCGGGCGGCGCGCGAAGAGGAAGGCTGCCTGCAGTTCGACGTGGTCCGGCAGCGGGGCGCCGGCACCGAGTTCATTCTGTATGAGGTCTACAGGGACGAGGCGGCCCTCGACACCCATAAGACCTACGATCACTTCAAGAACTATTTCGAATTCATCATGAGCCAGGGCGACAAGGTCCGGCGGCAGGCCGTACTCTACGACCAGTACGAAGGCGAGTAAGGGCCCGGCATCCGGGATATTCACCCTCACCGTCTCCGTGGTTCGAGAATCGGAAATCCGGATATACGACACAAGCAAGACCGTCATGCCCGGACTTGATCCGGGCATCCACGTTTCCGGGGGGCGGCGCACCCATGGATGGCCGGGTCCGGGCCCGGCCCGGAGCTCAAATCAGCTCGTGCTTCTTGAGCCGGTTGCGGAGCTGGTGATAGCCGAGCCCCAAATGCTCGGCCGTCTCCTTCTGGCTATGCCGGTTGGCGGCCAGCGCCTCGACCAGCAGCCGCTTCTCGAACCCGTCCACCGCTTCGCGGATATCGATGGGAGTCACAGCATCCACATGATGACGAGGCTCGGACGGCGGCCCGGCCCCGCTTGACGTCGCCGCTTCGGGCTCCGGCCGCGGACGGAAGGGCGAGGCGAATGGGTCGATGACCACGTCGGCGATCGGCCGCTCCTCGTCGCCGTGCCGGTAGACCGAGCGCTCGACCACGTTCTTGAGCTCCCTGACGTTTCCCGGCCAGTCGTAGCTTTCCAGGATAGTCAGCGCATCCCGCGTGAACCCCGGATAGCCGGTCCACTCCATCTCGCGCGCCATGGCGCGGCCGAAATGAGCCGCCAGCAGAGGCACGTCGCCCGGCCGGTTGCGGAGCTGCGGCACGGTCAGCACGTCGAACGACAGCCGGTCGAGCAGATCGGGACGAAACCGGCCGGCCGCCGCCTCGCTTGGCAAATCCCGGTTGGTCGCCCCGATGACCCGCACGTCGACGCTGAGGGTGTCGTTGCCCCCCACCCGCTCGAAGGCGCCGTATTCGATGACCCGGAGAATCTTTTCCTGGACGCCCGACGGCGCGTTGCCGACTTCGTCCAGGAACAGCGTGCCGCCGTCGGCAAGCTCGAAACGGCCGATGCGCCGCCGGCCGGCGCCTGTGAACGCGCCCGCCTCGTGGCCGAACAATTCGGTCTCCAGCAGGGTCTCGGGCAGCGCGGCGCAATTGAGCTCGACGAAACTTCCCTGCCAGCGCCTGGACAGGTGATGCAGCCGATTGGCGATCAACTCCTTGCCGGTGCCCCGCTCGCC
>JAJECC010000104.1 GCA_022822205.1 Rhodospirillales bacterium
CGTCATGTAAGGTCAATTCGCTCCGAATTGACCGAGCCGGGCCCGGACCCGGCCTTCAGTCGGCCGAAGCCGACTTTCGGACGACGTAGGCCGGCCATCCACGTTCTGGGTGGTGCGGCTGCCGTCCAGGCAAAAAAAGGAGGGCGGCATTTACGCCGCCCTCATGGTGATCGGGCTCTCGGGGGCTGCGGCCCGATCCGGGAGCTGGAGGCTCCGCCTTTCTTGGCGCGCCAAACATAGCCCCGGCGGATTACCGAAATTTGACCGGCGGGTGACAGTGATGTTAAGGCCCGGATATGAAGGCCGTCGCGGTTGCCGCACGGCGCCGGCTATCGGCCGTTAACCATCGATTCAAGGCGTGATAGACTGCCGGGAATTCAATCGTCTACAGGCCCGCCCGCGTGATCGACCCCGCCCCGAAGCAAGACCAGCCCGACGAAGCCCCGCCCCGGCCGGCGGGCAAGGGCGACGTGACGCCCATGATGGCCCAGTATCTGGCCATCAAGCGGGACAATCCCGGCTGTCTGCTGTTCTACCGCATGGGGGATTTCTACGAGCTGTTCTTCGACGATGCGGTCGAGGCCGCCGCCGCCCTCGATATCGCGCTGACCAAGCGGGGCAGGCATCTGGGCGGCGACATCCCCATGTGCGGGGTGCCGGTCCACAGCCACGAGACCTATCTCCAGCGCCTGATCCGCAAGGGCTTCAAGGTCGCCATCTGCGAGCAGGTGGAGGATCCGGCGGAGGCCAGGAAGCGGGGCGCCAAGGCGGTGGTCGAGCGGGCCGTGGTCCGCACAATCACCGCCGGCACCCTCACCGAAGACACGCTGCTGGACGCCAAGCGCAACAACTACATCGCCGCCCTCGCCGAGGCGCAGGGCGCTTTCGGACTCGCTTGGCTCGACATGTCCACCGGCGACTTCCGCCTCCAGACCGTGGGCGCCCCGCGGGACCGCGCCCCGCATGGCCCGAGGACGGGCCTTGCGCTGGGCTCGGCGCTGGCGCGGCTCGGCCCCGGCGAGGTGGTCATCCCGGACAGGATTTTCGGCCGGGAGGACGTGGCCGACGATCTCGATCCCTGGCGGGAGGCCATGACCCCCCTGCCCGCCAGCCGCTTCGACAGCGCCGGCGGCGAGCGCCGCTTGAAGGCGCTGTTCGGCGTGCAGGCCCTCGACGCGTTCGGGGCGTTCAGCCGGGCCGAGCTGGCCGCCGGCGGGGCGCTGATCGATTACGTGGCGCTTACCCAGCAGGGCCGGCTGCCGCGGATCGCCCGGCCCCAACGCCTGTCCGAGGGGGCGGTGCTGGAGATCGACGCGGCGACCCGGCGCAACCTGGAGCTTGCCCGGACCATGGCGGGGGAGCGGGCGGGCTCGCTTCTGGGCGTCATGGACCGCACGCTGACCGGGGCCGGGGGACGGCTGCTCGCCGCCCAGCTTGCCGCGCCGGTGACCGATCTGGACCGGATCGACGGGCGTCTGGACCGGGTCCAGCATTTCCACGACGACCACGGCCTCCGGGCCGCCATTCGCGACCGGCTGGCCCAATGCCCCGACCTGGAGCGCGCCCTGTCGCGCCTCTCCGTCGGGCGCGGAGGTCCCAGGGACCTGGCGGCCATCCGCGACGGCCTGGAGCTGGCGGGGGTCTTGCGCGAAACATTGGAGGCGGGCGCCATGCCGGCGTCCCTCGCGGGCCCGGCGGGCGATCTCGGCGCCCACGGGGAACTGGTGGACCATCTCCGCCGGGCGCTGGCCGGCGACCTGCCGCTCTCGGCCAAGGACGGCGGATTCATCGCGCCCGGATTCGCGCCCGGCTTCGACGAGCTGAAGGGTCTCCGCGACGAAAGCCGGAAGATGATCGCCGGGCTGCAGGACAAGTACGTCCGGGAAACCGGCATCGCCAATCTCAAGGTGAAGCACAACAACGTGCTGGGCTATTTCATCGAGGTGACGGCGAAGAACGCGGACGCCATGCCGGCGGCGGAGGACTCGCCGTTCATTCACCGCCAGACCATGGCCAACGCGGTGCGCTATTCGACGGTGGAGCTGTCAGATCTCGAAGGCCGCATCGCCAGCGCGGCCGACAAGGCGCTCGCCCTGGAGCTGGAACTGTTCGCCGGCCTGGCCGGGCGGGTGATGGCCGCCGCGGACGGCATCGCCCTCGCCGCCCGGGCCCTGGCGGCCATCGACGTGGCCTCGTCCCTCGCGGAACTCGCCGTCGATCAGCGCTACCGGCGTCCGCAAGTGGACGGGTCCAGGGATTTCGAGATCACCGGCGGCCGCCATCCGGTGGTCGAGCAGGCCCTCGTCCGCCCGGGCGGCTCGGCGTTCGTCGCCAACGGCTGCGCGCTCTCCGGGGCCGACCGGATATGGCTCCTCACCGGGCCCAACATGGCCGGCAAGAGCACGTTCCTGCGCCAGAACGCGCTGATCGCCGTGATGGCCCAGATGGGCTCCTTCGTCCCCGCCGAGGCCGCCCGCATCGGCGTGGTCGACAGGCTGTTTTCCCGCGTCGGCGCCGGCGACGATCTGGCGCGCGGACGCTCCACCTTCATGGTCGAGATGGTGGAGACCGCCGCCATTCTCGCCCAATCCACCGATCGTTCCCTGGTGATCCTCGACGAGATCGGGCGCGGCACCGCCACCTTCGACGGGCTCTCCATCGCCTGGGCGGTGGTCGAGCATCTCCACGAGGTGAACGGCTGCCGGACCCTGTTCGCCACCCACTATCACGAGCTCACCAATCTCGCCGCCCGGCTGGACGGGCTCACCTGCCGCACCATGCGGGTCAAGGAGTGGAAGGGCGACGTGGTGTTCCTCCACGAGGTGACGTCCGGCGCGGCGGACCGGTCCTACGGCATCCATGTGGGCCGCCTCGCCGGCCTGCCCGGCGCGGTGGTGGGCCGCGCGGAAGAAGTGCTGACGGCGCTGGAGGAGGAAAAGCAGACCGGCGCGGTGACCAGGCTCGCCGACGATTTGCCCCTGTTTTCGGCGGCCGCGGCGGAAAACAAACCGGACGAGCCCTCCGAACTGGAGCAGGCCCTGGCCGCCATCGCGCCGGACGAACTCAGCCCCAAGGAGGCCCTGGAACTGGTCTACCGGCTGAAGGAACTGTTGAAGGGGTAGGACGGAATTGGTGCTGTTTCTTCTTCACCGGCTGGTTCAAAACAGAACTTACACCGCAGAAAGTTTCCTATGAGTAAACTTTTTCTTGATGAAGAAGTTTCCTTTCGGTACACTTTTGGCCGTGGACATCGAGTACGAAATCATGGCCGTCAGATCCCTCCACCGGATGCAGCCGAAGGCGGCTGAGAATATTCGTACTCGGCTGGCGGCAATTGCCGAAGACCCGTTCGCCGCTCATGCCAACGTCGAAACTATTAGGGGTTTGAAGAACGGATTCAGGCTTCGGGTTGGTGACTGGCGCGCTGTGTACCGGGTCGATGTCGACAATCAGGTGATGCAGGTGATCAAGATTGCGCCGAGAGGAGAGGTATACCGATGAATTCCGCCAAGAAACGGGCCTCGAGCCGTAAGCTGGTGAAAAAAGCCACCAAGACAACGGCCGGATCGGCCCTCACCATAGCCATGCAGGGTCGCGATCCCCGACCTCCGGGTGCCAAAACCAAGGGTGTATCTCTGTTCGAACGTGTAACCGGTGTCGGTCGTCATCGGGATACCAGCGAACAGCGCGCGCCCGCCGCGAAAGAGAAAACGGTAATCCTAACCCGCGCCGAATTTGACAATATTGTCGATGTCGTCGAGGAGCTCGCTGACGCACGCGCGGTGACACTTGCCGCCGCGGGTGGCGGCACGTATCTGCCCGCCCATGTAGTCGATGCCATCCTTGATGACGGCGAGCACCCAATCCGCGCTATCCGCAAGTGGCGCGGTATGACACTCGATCAATTGGCCGTTTCTGTTGGGGTCGGCAAGTCCCAGCTATCTAAAATCGAAAACCAACAGCGCAACGGTTCAATAGATGTCTATCGGGATATTGCCGGCGCTCTGGAGGTGCCAATCGACGCTCTGGTGCTGTAGATCGGTCGTTCACTTGCGTTCGTTCACGCAAACCGTTTCCAGAGTCTTGCCAGGAGCGGCATTCGGGCTAAATGGAATTCAAGCGTCGCCCGCGGGAGGTCCCGTTGGCGGCGCGTCGGTTTTTGAAATGTCCATGAATGTCCATGAATGTCATGTTTTGTCCATTGTCCGAAATTCCCGGAATCGAAATTGAATGATTTCAACGGCTTGCAAGGCAGATGCCGCGGGCGGGATGGACAAAAATGGACATTTCGGCCCCCTTTTGTCCGTCTCGCCGGACAAAAATGGACATTTCGGACATGTCGGTCCGGGACCGGTTCCGCGTGCGACATGAGAGAGCTAAAGGTATAAAGTGAGCATGGAAACGAGGATGGCCGCCCGCCCATGAACGAGATTGCCCGCCGCCGGGATTTGATCGACCGCCGCGCCCTGCTGGCGCGGTTGGACGAGGCCGTGGGCGGCGACGGCTACTCGGCGGCCGTCCGGACCGGGGTGCTGGAAATTCTGAAGGGTGCGCTGGCCGGCGGGTACGGCGAGGTGGAGCGGCGCTTCGAGGCCGACGGGCGGGGCGAGGCGGCGGTCCGCGCCAACGCCTACGTCATCGATCAGCTGGTCCGGGTGATATTCGACTTCGCCACGACCCACGCCTATCCGGTCGCCACCCGGACCACCGGCGAGGAGATTTCCATCGTCGCCGTCGGCGGCTACGGGCGGGGCCAGCTGGCGCCCTCGTCGGACATCGATCTGCTGTTCCTGCTGCCCTACAAGCAGACCCCCCACGTGGAGCAGGTGGTCGAGTACATGCTCTACCTGTTGTGGGACCTGGGGCTCAAGGTGGGCCACGCGACCCGCTCGGTGGACGAATGCATCCGGCTGGCCAAGGACGACATCACCATCCGCACCAGCCTGCTGGACGCCCGCTGGCTGTGGGGCAATCAGAAACTGTTCTTCGAGTTCGAGTCGCGCTTCCAGAACGACCTGGTGAGCGGCACCGGGCCGGCATTCGTCGAGGCCAAGCTGGCGGAACGGGACGGGCGCCACGAGCGCATGGGCGATTCCCGCTATGTGGTCGAACCCAACATCAAGGAGGGCAAGGGGGGCCTGCGCGATCTTCAGACCCTCTACTGGATCGCCAAATACCTCTATCAGGCCAACGAGGTGCCGGACCTGGTCGAGGCCGGCGTCTTCACGCCCCAGGACGGCGAGCGGTTCGTCAGCGCCGACAATTTCCTTTGGACGGTGCGCTGCCACATTCACTACAAGACCGGGCGCGCCGAGGAGCGCCTGACCTTCGACGTCCAGAGCGCCATCGCCGAACGCATGGGCTACGCCGACACGGACGGCGCGCTCGGCGTCGAGCAGTTCATGAAGGCCTACTTCCTGGTCTCCAAGGACGTGGGCGATCTCACCCGGGTGCTGTGCGCGGTGCTCGAGGACCAGCACAAGAAACGCCGGTTCTTCAAACTGCCCGGCCTGCCCCGGCGGCGGCCGAACGTGGAGGGCTTCCACGTCGATGGCGGCCGCCTCGCCGTCACCGGCGACGACGCCTTCAGGAACGACCCGGTCAAATTGCTGCGGCTGTTCCACGAGGCGCACATGCACGATCTGGACATCCACCCCAACACTTTGCGCCTGGTGGCGAGCCAGCTGGATCTGGTGGATGACGGCCTCCGCAACGATCCGGAAGCCAACCGGCTGTTCCTGGAAATCCTGTGCTCCCGGAAGAATCCCGAAGACGGGCTCCGGAAGCTCAACGAAAGCGGCGTGTTCGGCGAATTCGTTCCCGATTTCGGCCGGGTCGTCGCCCAGATGCAGTACGACATGTACCACACCTATACGGTGGACGAGCACACCATCCGGGCGATGGGCATTCTGCACAAGATCGAGACCGGCGACTTCGTCGAGGACACGCCCAACGTCACCGCCGCGATCAAGGAAATCCAGTCGCGGCGCGCCCTGTACGTCGCGGTATTCCTCCACGATATCGCCAAGGGGCGGGGCGGCGATCATTCGGTGCTCGGCGAGGAGGTGGCGAACGAACTGTGTCCCCGCTTCGGGATGACCGAGGAGGAGACCGAGACCGTCGCCTGGCTGGTGCGCCGGCACCTGCTGATGAGCCACATCGCGTTCAAGCGGGATATCGACGATTCCCGCACGGTGCTGGATTTCGTCGACGTGGTGCAGTCGGTGGAGCGCCTCAGGCTGCTCGCCATCCTCACCGTCGCCGACATCAAGGCGGTCGGGCCGACCACCTGGAACAACTGGAAATCGGGCCTGCTCCGGGGCCTGTATCTCCGGGCGCTCGAGGTGATGTCCGGCGATATGATGAGCGAGAACCGGACGCACCGGATCGAGGCCGCCAAGAACGAACTTCGCGAGGCGGCCGCCGGTTGGGACCCGGCCGAGCTTGAGGACCACATCTCCAAGGGATATCCAGCCTACTGGCTGGCCTATGACTGCGGCACCCACCTGCGGCACGCGGAGATCGTCCGCGAAGCCAGGCAGCGCGGTCTGACGCTCCACATCGACACCCGGATCGACGACGAGTTCGATTTCACCGAAATCACCATCTACACCCCCGACCACCCCGGCCTGTTCAACCGGATCGCCGGCGCCATGGCGCTCGCCGGCGCGACCATCATGGACGCCAAAATCGTCACCATGTCGGACGGGATGGCGCTCGACAGCTTCTCCATCCGCGATGCCCAATCCGGCGCCTTCACCGAACCGGCCAAGCTCCAACGCCTCTATACGCGGCTCGAGGACGGGCTCGCCGGCAAGTACAATCCGGCGGCGGAACTCGCCAAGAGCCCCGAGAGCATTCTCGGGCGCCGCCAGCAGTACTTCAACGTGGCCCCCCGGGTGCTGATCGACAACCGGGCCTCCGGCACGGATTCGGTGATCGAGGTCAACGGCCGGGACAGGCCCGGCTTCCTGCACGATGTGACGGCGGCGCTGCTGAAACTCGGCCTCAAGATCTCCAGCGCCCACATCCTGACCTACGGCGAGCGGGCGGTGGACGTGTTCTACGTCAAGGACGTGTTCGGGCTCAAGGTCACCCACGACGACAAGATCGAGGAAATTCGCGAGCGCCTGATGGAGGCGGTCGGCGATCCGAAAACCGGCGCAAGCGCGAACGCCGGGGACGAAACGGTTGAAGCGGCGGAATAGGCGCCACATTTTTGCCTGTTTTGGCCGCTAGAGCGGTGACGGGGGCGCGGCACAAAGTCCCTCTCCCCTGGCGGGAGAGGGAAGCTGGTTTGGTCGGGGAGAGAGGGACGGAGTGAGGGGATAGCGTGACCCGGCCATGAATCTTCTGCGCTCCATCCTCACCGTCGGCGGCCTGACCATGGTCAGCCGGGTCCTGGGGTTCATCCGGGATATTCTGATCGCGGCGATCGTCGGCGCGACCGGCGTGGGCGATGCGTTCTTCGTCGCCTTCAAGCTGCCCAATCTGTTCCGGCGGCTGTTCGCCGAGGGCGGCTTCGCCTCCGCCTTCGTGCCCATCTTCGCCGGCAAGCTGGAAGCAGACGGCGAGGCGCCGGCGAGGAAATTCGCCGAGGAATCTCTCGCGGTTCTGTTCGTGCTGCTCGCCGTCGTGACGGCGCTCGCCGAAATCGCCATGCCGTGGCTGATGCGCGGGCTGGCGCCGGGGTTCCTGGACGAGCCGGAGAAGTTCGGCCTCACCGTCTGGCTGACGCGGATCACCTTCCCCTACCTGCTGTTCATTTCGCTGGTATCGCTGCTGGCCGGGGTGCTGAACTCGGTCGGCAAGTTCGCCGCCGCCGCGGCGACGCCGGTCCTGCTCAATCTCTCGCTGATCGGGTTCCTGCTCGCCGCCGCGCCGGTGCTGCCCAGCCCCGCTCATGCCCTGGCCTGGGGGGTCTTCGCCGCCGGCGCCGTCCAGCTGGCGTGGCTGTATTGGGCGGCGGCGCGCGCCGGGTTCGCGCTCCGGCTGAATTGGCCGAGGCTCACCGGCGATGTCCGGCTGCTGTTCCGGCGCATCGTGCCGGTCGCCCTGGGCGCCGGCGTCTACCAGATCAACCTGGTGATCGACATGATCATCGCCTCCCTGCTGCCGAGCGGCTCGATTTCGTACCTGTTCTTCGCCGACCGGGTGACCCAGCTCCCGCTGGGCGTCATCGGGGTCGCCGTGGGCACGGCGCTCCTGCCCATGCTCAGCCGTCAACTGCGGGCCGGCGAGGACGCGGCGGCCATGCGGTCGCAGAACCGGGCGCTCGAATTTTCGCTGCTGCTGACGATCCCGGCCGCCATCGCGCTCGCCATCATCGCCGGGCCCATCGTCGCCGCCCTGTTCCAGCGGGGCGCCTTCACCGCCGGACAGGCGAGCGCCACCGCCGCCGCGCTGGCGGTCTACGCCTGGGGCCTGCCAGCCTATGTTCTGGTCAAGGCGCTGGCGCCCGGCTTCTTCGCCCGCGGCGACACCAGGACGCCGGTGATCATATCGGTGGCGGCCATGGCGGTGAACGTGGGTCTCAGCCTGGCCTTGATCGGACCGTTCCTGCATGTGGGGATCGCCGCCGCCACGGCGGTCTCGAGCTGGCTCAATGCGGGCGCGCTCGGATTTGTGCTGTGGCGCCGAGGCCATTTCGAGCCCGATGCGCGGCTCAAGGCCCGTCTCGCGCGGACCATCGCCGCCGGGGCGGTCATGGGGGCGGGGCTCTACTGGGGGTCGGGGGCGCTGGCCGGACTGGCCGCGGGACCGGAGCTTGACCGCAACCTGGGTCTCGCGGTCCTGGTCGGCGGCGGGCTCGCGGTGTTCGGTCTCGCGGCGATGGTCACGGGCGCCGCCCGCCCCGCCGACCTGAGGAGCTTCCTCAAGCGCGCCTGATCCCCAAGCCCGGCTCCCAAGCTTGACCCCCAAGCTTGACCCCCAAGCTTGACCCCCAAGCTTGACCCATGAGGGCCGGGACGCCATAACACCGCCGCTTCCTCGCGCATTTTTTTGAGAGTTTCCATGTCCCGCATTTTTTCCGGCGTCCAGCCCACCGGCGATCTGCATCTCGGCAACTATCTCGGCGCGCTGCGCAATTGGGTGGCGCTGCAGAACGACTATGAGTGCATCTATTGCGTCGTCGACCTGCATGCGATTACCCAGTGGCAGGACCCGAAGGAGCTGCCGGCGAACACCCGGGAGGTGACCGCCGGACTG
>JAJECC010000033.1 GCA_022822205.1 Rhodospirillales bacterium
TTTACTGCCGTCCCGTCGCCGGGGCGGCGTTTCTTATTTGGCGGCTCGCTATGCGATTTTGTACGAACCAATTGGGGGGTACCTCCCAAAAGGGTGTCAATAAATGTCCATGAATGTCCATGAATGTCCATGTCCCCGAAAACGCCGCTATGCGCCCCGCGCATGGCTCGCGGCCCGAGAAACCCGTGGGGAACGCGGTCCTTGGCGCTGCATCCTGATGTTCTATGATGGCCTCCAGGCGCCGGGCCGAACCAGGCATCGGAGAGGAACAGGAAAGGAATCGAGAAAATGAACGTGATGGCCAATGACATGAGCCGGCTGGTGTCCGGCGCCCGGTCCTTTCTTGAGCGGGATCAGAAGCTGCTGATCGACGGCGAGTGGGTGGAAAGCGCGGGCGGCGATACGTTCGATGTCATCGACCCGTCGAGCGGCGAAGCCGTCGCCAAGGCGCCGCGCGGCAATGCCGATGATATCGACCGGGCCGTCCGGGCCGCGGCCGAGGCGCTCAATGACCCGGCGTGGCGCGACATGCAGCCCAGCGACCGCGAGCGGCTGATGCATCGCTTTGCCGACGTCATCGAGGCGCACGCCGAGGAACTCGGACAGATGGAAGCCCTCGACGTCGGCATGCCGAGCCTCATCGGTCAGCACGCCGAAGTGGGAAATGTCCTGGCGACGCTTCGCTATATGGCCGGCTGGCCGACCAAAATCACCGGCGAGACCATCGATATCGGCAATGCGCTGCCCGAAAAGCGGTTCTTCGCCTACACCGCCCGCGAGCCGGTCGGCGTCGTCGGGGCCATCGTGCCGTGGAACGTGCCGCTGATGATCGCCATGTGGAAGATCGCGCCGGCATTGGCGGCGGGCTGCACCATCGTCTTGAAGCCGTCCGAGGTGACGCCCCTCGGCGCGCTGCGTTTGGGCGAGCTTGCCCTCGATGCCGGCGTGCCGCCCGGGGTGATCAACATCGTTACAGGCTTCGGCGCCGAGGCGGGGGAGGCCCTGGTCGCCCACCCCGGTGTGGCGAAAATCTCCTTCACCGGTTCGGTGGCCACGGGCAAGGCGATCAACAAGCTGGCGACCGATACCTTGAAGAACGTGACCCTGGAGCTCGGCGGCAAGTCGCCGGTCGTCCTGCTGGACGATGCCGATGTGGACAGGGCCGCCCCGGCGATCGCCCGCGGTATTTTCGGCAATTCCGGCCAGGTTTGCGTGGCGGGATCCAGGCTTTACGTACAGAGCGGCGTCTTCGACCGGACCGTGGAGCGGCTGGCCAAGGAAGCGCGCTCGCTGAAGCTCGGGCCGGGCCTCCACCCGGAATCCCAGATGGGCCCGTTGGTCTCCGCCCAGCACCGGGACAGGGTGATGGGCTACATCGAGGCCGGTCTCAACGAGGGCGGCGAAGCGGTCGCCGGGGGCAAGTCGGTCGACGGGCCCGGCTACTACGTGGAGCCGACCGTCCTTGTCCGGCCGCCCCAATCGTCGGCCGTCGTCCAGGAAGAGATCTTCGGCCCGGTGATCACGGCGATACCCTTCGACGGTCCGGAAGACGCCGCCCGGTTCGCCAACGACACCAGCTACGGTTTGGCGTCCTACGTCTGGGGAAGCGACGTTCAGCGGATTCACCAGTTGATCCCCCGAATCCGGGCGGGCTCGGTGTTCGTCAACACCTCGCCGTTCCCCCATCCGGCGATGCCCCTCGGCGGCTACAAGCAGTCGGGAATCGGCAAGGACCTCGGCGAGGAAGCGATCCGGCACTACACCGAATTGAAATCTGTGATGATCGGCCTGAACTAGGGCCGGGCGCGTTGACCCTGAATCCGGGTTCACCTAGGGTGGGCGGATCGCCGGAAACGCCGATGGGCGGTTCCATATATTGGGAGATCAACATGAAGCAGTCCTTGAAATACGGCATCGCCGCGCTCGCTCTTGCAGGTGCGGTGGCGGTGTCGGGCGGCGTCGCACACGCCCAATCCAAAATTCTCCGCGCGGATACCGGATCCCCCGGTGCGGTTTCGCATGCGGTGATCGTGGTCCTTGGCAAGGTCTGGCAGAAGGATCTGGGCATCACCATTCAGATCAACGACAGCCAGACATTGACCCGGTCGGCGCTCAAAATGGGCCGCGGCCAGCTTGAAGTCATGCCCTTCCCGACATCGATCTACAAGTTTCTGTCCGAAGGCAGCCGGATGTACAAAAAGAAACTGAGCGAGCAGGCCAAGGCGGCCGCCAAGAACGTCCGCTCGATCTGGGGTTGGAAAGCCGTGGTCTTCCACCCGGTGACCTTCGACGTCGACACCATCAAGACGTTCGCCGACATCAAGGGCAAGCGCGTGTTCACCGGCCCGCCCTCGGGCGCCGCGGCCGTGACGTCCGAGACCTTGATCAAGGCGCTCACCGGCTACGAACCGAACAAGGACTACACGGCGATCCGTTTGCCGTGGGGCGGCGGCCTGCAGGCCATGATGGACGGCAAGCTCGACTTGTTCATGCGGCCGGACGGTCCGGGTTCGGCGATGATCGAACAGCTCGGCCTGACCAAGAAGTTCCGGCTTCTCGATGCCGCGGATAGCTCCAACAGCGCAGCCTGGAAGAAATGGGTCAGCGGACTCGGCCGTGCACCCGGCATGATCCCCGCCGGTACATATAAGGGCCAGGTCAACGGCGACAAGAATATCGCCGTCGGCGCGGTGACATTCCAGGTCGCGGTCAACAAGGACAGTATCTCGGAAGAGATGGCTTACAACATGACCAAGCTGACGTGGGATAACATCGACACCATCCACAAAACGGCACAGACATTGAAACCGATCGATCCGAAGAATCCGTTCGTCGGGGTCAACATGCCGCTGCACATGGGGGCGGTGAAGTACTACCGCGAGAAGGGCATCGCTATTCCGGACGCCATTCTGCCGCCGGAAGCCAAATAGTCCGAGGGACTGGGACCGGGCCCGACAGTCACGCGGCTGCCGGGCCCGTCCATTTATTCGATTGAGAAATTCGTCCGGGGGACGCCTCTTTAGGGGAGACGCGGCATGAACGCCGAAACGGAACAGTCCGGCATTCAAAAAACCTTGGGTACCGCGGCGTTCATCGTCGCGCTTGCGCTTGCCTTCGTCTGTATCGGCAACTCGTCGCCGAGCTTCTGGATCATCCCCAAGATGGGGCCTTATCCGTCCGCGATCATCCGCCCGCTTATTCTCGGCGGTGCGGTTTTCCTGGTTCTCGTCCGTTACCCCGTCGGCCCCTGGCTGCTGCGCGGCATGCCGTCCCTTAAATCGGCCGCCTGGGTTATCGACGTGGTCATCATGGCGGCGGCGCTGTGGGTGTTTTGGCGCTATTACACCGACGTCTCGGAAATCGAGGTCGGTCTGTTCGACTTCACCATCATCCACCCGCTCATCGCGCTCACGGCCTGCGCCATTTTCATCCTGCTTTGCTGGCGGGTCTGGGGCACCCCGCTGGCGGTCGTCGGGATACTGGCCCTCTTCTATTTCTACACCGGCCCATACTGGCCGTGGATCTTCGAGACCGCCCCGGTGATCTTCATCGACTCGTCGGAGGACCTGTTCTTCAACCTCAATGATGGTGTGCTGGGCACCATCATGGGCATTCTGATCTTCACCGTTTTCCCGTTCATTTTACTGGGCGTGGTTCTCGAGCAGACCGGCGGCGGGCGCTCGCTGATCAAGATCGCCTTCCACCTCACCCGCAACTTCCGGGGCGGCCCGGCCCACGCCGCGATCATGGCATCCGGCCTGTTCGGCACCATGTCGGGCGGCGCCGTGACCAACGTGGTGGCCACCGGCGTGATCACCATCCCGATGATCAAGAAGCGGGGTTTCGATCCGGCCTTCGCCGGCGGCGTCGAAGCGACGGCATCGTCCGCCGGCCAGATCATGCCGCCGATCATGGGCGCGGCGGCGCTGGTGATGGCCGACTTCACCGGCATTTCCTATCTGACGATTATCGTCGCCGCGCTGATTCCGGCGCTGGCCTATTATGCGAGCCTGTTCACGTCGGTCGTCTTCGAGGCCCGCCGCCTGGGCGTCGAAGCCGTGCCCGACATGCAGGACGACCTTGCGGTCGACGGCCAGGATATCGTCAACCTGATCATGATAATCGTGCCGGTGGGCATCGTCGTCTGGACGCTGATCCTCGGCTTCTCGCCGGCCGGCGCGGGCATGATGGCCCTCTATTCCCTCATCCCGCTCAGCTTCTTCAATTCGGAAATTCGCCGGAACCCGTTCATCATCGTCAGGGCCCTGGCCAAGGGCGGCCAGACCTTCTGTGAGCTTCTGATGGCCATCGGCGTCGTCGGCATCATCGTTGCGGTGCTGGGGGCGACGGGCCTGCCGAACGACTTCGCCCAGGTGCTGAACAATATCGGGGGCAACACGCAGCTCTTCCTGGTGCTGGTTATCGCCGCGTTTGCCGCCCTGATGCTGGGCATGGGCATGCCGACGCTGCCGGCCTACCTGACCATCATCCTGATCATGGGGCCGTCGCTGCAGAATTTGGGTCTCAGCGTTCTCGTCGCCCACCTGTTCGTGTTCTATTACGGCGTCGCGTCCTCCATTACCCCGCCGGTGGCGGTGGCGGCCTACGCCGCCGCGTCGATCGCCGAGGCGCCGCCGATGAAAACGGCCGTGCTGGCGATGCGGGTCGGCCTGGTGAAGTTCATCGTGCCGTTCGCCTTCGCGTTCTATCCGGTGCTGCTGATCGTCGAGGAAAGCGGGGTGAAGTTCGATGCCGTCGATTTCGTCTCGGCCATCGTGCGGTTGCTGCTGGTGATCTACCTGGTCTCCTCGGCGACCCTGGCGTTCGACCGGAAGCGCCTGCCGGCTTGGGAAGTCGTCCTCCGGCTCGCGATGGCCTTTGGACTGCTGTATATCGTGCCAACAATCCATTGGGTGGTGTTCGCGGCCGCGCTGGCATGGCTGGTCTGGCACTACATGAGCGCCGGCAAAGGCGCGGCGGCGGCGGCGGAATAGCGGAATTGCCGAATTCGGCGGCGGCGGCCGGGCGGGGGATTGGCCCTTGCCCGTGCCATCGGTTCCGCCTATTAACGGCACCGGCAAATATTCCGCCTGTTCGGGGCGTGGCGCAGTCTGGCAGCGCACCTGCTTTGGGAGCAGGGGGTCGGAGGTTCAAATCCTCTCGCCCCGACCAACCGGTTCGGCCGCCGAGACCCGGCCTCTGGAGGAGCAAGCGTAATGCCCAAGATTTCAAACCGACCCGGTACCGGCAAGAAGCCGGCGAATCGGCGGCGCTCGGGCGACGGGATCGCCGACCGCGACACGCCCCTGATCAGGAACTGCTGGTACGTCCTCGATTGGAGCGCCGACGTCGAGCACGCGCTGAAGAACCGGATGGTGCTGGGACACGACCTTGTATATTTCCGCACTAAGTCGGGCGAGATCACGGCCCTGCAGAACCGTTGCGCCCACCGCTGTTTCCCGCTCCACCGGAGCACCCTGCACGACGACGACACGATCCAATGCGGCTATCACGGCCTGACCTACGCCACGGACGGCAAATGCGTAAAAGTTCCGTCGGCCATGGACCTCAAACCGCGCGGCATCCGCCTGCAGCATTATCCCGTGATCGACCGGCCCCCGATGGTCTGGGTATGGACCGGCGATCCCGAAAAGGCCGATCCCGGATTGCTGCCGGACTATGACTGGGTCAACGGTGACGATTGGGGCTATGGCAAGGGATTTTACCACGTCAAGGGCAACTACCTGGCGATCCATGAAAACCTCATGGACATCACCCATTTTCAGTTCCTGCACGGCGCCGCCCTCGGCACGCCCCGTCACGCCGAATCGAAAGTGCATGTGACCGTGAAGGGCAACACCGTGGACAATTACCGGGTAAACGAGGGCGAACCCGTGCCCCAGCTTCACCAAAAGGCGACGGGACTTTCGCTTGAGACGCCGATCATCCGCCACGCCCATTCGACATTCGTGACGCCCGGCTTTCATGATGCCCTGGGCAAATTCGAAGATCCCGCGGGAACCAACAACGGGCGCACCGAATACACGCCCCGTATTCTTCATTTCATCACGCCCGAGACCCAGTATACCTCCTACTATTGGTGGATATTCGCCCGTGACTTCAAGCCGGGAGACAAAAGGCTGGATAACACCTACAGCCGGCGGACGGCTCAGGTCTTCGAGGAAGACAAGGACGCCATCGAATGGATGGAGGAACAATGGGCGAAGGAGGATCGGCCGGATTTCCGGGAGAGCCACGTTCCCTCGGATGAAGGCGCCGTGAAGATGCGGCGCATCGTCCACAGGCTCGCGCGGGAACAGGATTGAGTGGAGAACCTGGAGTCGGCCAAGGGCGACATGCCCATTCCGCCGGCCAATTGCGATTTACGAATTCGCCGCCGCGACGTGGATTTCGAACAGCTCGGGAAGCGTTTCCGGCTTGCGGCGCCCGAAGCCGCATTCGGTGGCGATGCCGAATTCCGCCGCGTGGCGGCGCGCGGCGGCCAGCCGGTTGAGGGTGGCGTCGATACCGCCCGTGTGGTGCACCAGCCCGAGGATGAGTTCGGTTTCGGGCGTCATGGCGAGATCCGCCAGCGGCGCATAATAGGCATCGTCGTCGCGGTCGCGCGGCACGGGCATGTGCATCCACTGTACGCCGCGCGATATGCCGGCCGTCAGCGCGTTGGCGAATCGGACGCTGACCGACAGGTCCGGCGGTTCGACCACATGCTTGTGGCCGGGGTCGCCGTAACAGAGATGAATGCCCAACTCGGCGGGTTCGGGCACCAAGTCGGACAGCTCGCAAACCCGCCTGACCGTCCCATCGAAGTAATCGTCGTAGTACAGTTCGCGCCCGCCTTCGACGGCGATCACTTCGGAGGCGATGTCCCATTGGACCGAAAGATCGTCATTCGGAATCGCCGAGGCGATATTCGCCAATTCGGCCCGCATCGCCTTGTCGTATGCCGGTTCGACAGCGGCCTGGGTTTCCGGATCGATGAAGCCCTGGACGACGGCGGCCGGCGTCGGCAGGCAGACCTGAAACCGCGTTCCGGCGGGAACCACCCCTTCGGAGCGGAGCTTCTCGAATACGGCGTAGGATTTTTCCGCTTCCGCCGCATAGCCGAGCGCGCCGAAATCGAACCCGGGGAGGTCTTCGCCCTCGACAGGGCGGTAGTACGGGCGATTGAACATTTCGCCGCCGGCCTGCATCTCGACGCGCTTCACCAATTCGATCCCGGGATGCGCCTCGAGCATGTCGATCTGGTAGCGAATCCAGTTCGAACGGGCGCCCGGTTCGCCATCGGGGTAGCGCTTGGCGAGATCGCCGACCTTTTCGGCGACCGTCCGGAATGCGGTTTCGGCATCCGGCATGCCCAGACTGCCGACGAAATGAATGGGGTGCGCCATCTTGACCTTCCTGCCCGCCGGCTACGATTTGGGAGCCGTTCGCGCGGGTTGCGCGCGAGTATGCGGAACATTCCGCGTGACCGCAATGGCGCCATCGCGCGGCCGGTGAGTTTATTGCGCCCGCCCGTTAACCCCCGTTTAACCGGCGATTCCTAAATTCGGATCAAAGGCCGGGAAACGGATCGTTCATGTGCGTGACGGGCCTGGCCGGAAGAAGGAAGAAGCAAGGGTGGATGCAGTCATGTCAATTATCGCGAACGCTGCGCTTCAAAATCTTCATGAATTGGAGCGGCCCGACAAATACCGGGACGCGCGCCGGCGCCTCGAAGCCTGGCGGCTTCTCGAACGGGAAGCGAAGGCGCGAAAGCGGCGGATTGCGCTCAGGCGCGAACAGCGCGCCAAGGCCGAAGCCGCGGCGCGCCGCATGCGGCGCATGCGGGCGCTCAAACTGCCTGGTGCGTGGACACTTGCCGTCGCCGGCGTTTTCATCACGGCGGCGTGGTTCTCGAACGATTTTACCGTGTGGCTCGATAGTCTCCGCCACATGCTCTAAGCCGCCGGTCCCACCGGCCGGCGGAAGCGCCGGCGCGGCCCGGGTTCACCCGGGAGGAAACCAAGAGGAAGCGTCAAGGCTTCCCGCTGTTGTTCTTGAGGCCGGGGATGCAGGCGGCGGCGCCGTCTGTTTCCTCCGCCTCGGGAACAAGGTTGGGCATTGCCCGGTGCGGTGTCCGCAAAAAACCGTGGCGAAATCGCCCCTCGTGCGCATAATGCGGGCAAGCGAGGCGAGCCCGGAACCGGGGGTGAACGGGATGAAAGTGCGGATTTATCAGCCGGCCAAGACCGCCATGCAATCGGGATGGGCGAACACCCGGAAGTGGCGGCTGGAGCACGAGCCCCAGGAGGCCGCGCGGGCCGACAGGCTGATGGGCTGGATCGGTTCGGGCGATACCCGCGGTCAGCTGCGCATGAGCTTCGATACCAGGGAAGAAGCCATCGCCTTCGCCGAGAAGAAGGGATACGAGTATACGGTCGACGAGCCGCATCGGAGACGGGTGAAGCCCAAAAGCTACGCCGACAATTTCCGCTGGGACCGGGTCGAGCCGTAAGGGTTCCGCTTACCGGTTCCGGCTAGAATGCCCATACGGCCCCGTAGCTCAGCTGGATAGAGCAGCGGACTTCTAATCCGCAGGTCGCAGGTTCGAATCCTGCCGGGGTCGCCATATTCGAAAATTCAGGGGAGGAGCAAAGATGGCCGAACAAACATTCCTGACGGTGGACGGCAGCGAGATGGAGTGCCTGATATCGGCGCCGGCGGGCGGCGGTCCGCATCCGGGCCTGGTGCTCGCGCCGCATTTGCCGGCCGATCAAGGGCTCAAGGCGGATGCGTTTTCCGACGGCGTCGCCGACCGCTACGCGGAAGCCGGCTATGTCTGCGCCATGCCCAGGGTCTTTCATCGCCAGCCCCTGGACCGGGCCCGGCCCGACAAGCTGGCCGCCATGAACGACGACGAAGTGATGCGGGACCTGACCGCCGCCCGCGAGCTGCTCGAGGCGCGGGACGACGTGAACGCCGGCCGGATCGGCGTCCTCGGCCATTGCACGGGCGGGCGGATGACCGTTCTCGCCCTGACCCGGGATCCCCGCTACAAGGCGGGCATCGACTTCTGGGGCGGCCGGGTGCACCTGCCCTGGGGCGACGGATTGCCGGCGCCCCTGGACGGCGTCGGGCGCATTTCCGCGCCGCTGGCCGGGTTCTTCGGCAACGAAGATCAAAGCCCGTCCCCCGAACAGGTGGACGACCTGGAGGCCGCGCTCAAGGCCGGCGGCAGAAGTTACGAGTTCCACCGCTATGACGGGGCCGGCCACGCATTCCAGAATTTCGCCAACGAGGAGCGGTACAACGAGGACGCTTCGGAGGATGCCTGGGCCAAGGCGATCGCGTTTCTGGACCGGCACCTGAAGGCGTAGCCGGTGCTCGCCTCTTCCGGCCGCACCCGGTAGAGTCGTCCTCTCAAGGGAGGATGATTTTCATGGCGCAGGATCTCATGCTGGTGGGGAGCATTCCCTACGACACGGCGGAAGACGTATTCCGGGCGATCGGGCCCACCCTCGGCGAGTATCTTCCGTTCATTCCCGACGGGGAGATCGGCGAGCGCCTCTACTGGGTCAATCACGTCGCCTACCGGGTGCTGCACGGCCACCCGGACCTCGAGACGGTTCACCGGCCGATGACCGGCGACGGCGTCGAACTCTGGCACGGCGAGGGCGACGACAACATGTGGTCGTTCCGGGTCAAGCCGGGCGTGAAGAAGGTGCGGTTCGGCCATACCGGCTGGCGCCTCGGCTATGCCAAGGACGCCATCAACTCTTATTTCGTATTCAAGACCTTGCGGTCGGACGGGGTGATCCCGGCGGATGTCCGCTTCCAGGTCTGCCTTCCGCTCCCGGCCAGCGCCGTTTTTCGCTGGCTCGCCGACAAGGACGGGTATCCGGCGCTGCGCGACGGGTTCACGGAATCCATGCACCACGAGGTGGAGACCATCTTCACCCATATCCCGCACCATGATCTGGCGATCCAATGGGACTGCGCCATCGAGGACACGATCATCGAGCAGGCGCTGGAAAAGGCGGGCGGCCTGACCGACGAGGTCAGGGCGGTGGCGGCGGACATATTCGGACCGGCGAACGAGTTGTGCGCCCACATCCCCGGAGAGGTCACCCTCGGATACCATGCCTGCTATGGAACGTCCGGCGGCTGGCCGCGGCGGGAGCCGGATGACCTGACCGGCGCGGTCCTGTTGTGCAACGCGGCGGTCGCGGCGTCGGGCCGGCGGGTGGATTTTCTTCATCTTCCCACCGTTGCGTCCAAGGGGGACGGCTATCTCAAACCCCTGGGCGATCTCGATCATCGCGGCGCCCGCGTCTACGTGGGCCTGATCCACGCGCTCCACGGCGAGGGCGGCATGCGGGCGCAGATGGAGGCGGTGAAGTCCGAAATTCCCGACTTCGGCATCGCCGCGCCCTGCGGCTTCGGGCGCGGTCCGGGCAAGATGTCGGACCAGCAAGGGCTGGATACGGCGAACGCCTACATGGACGGCCTGATCGCCGACCACATCCAGGCGCTCCAATTGCTTCGCGAGGTGCGGGACGGCTGAGGGGGCTACCCCTCCATATCGACGATGGCGATGACCGGCCCGCCGCCGCGGGGGCCCTGATGCGACGAATTCGACACGGCTTCCAGTGCTTCACATTATTCTGGTGTCGCGGGATTGCACCCGTGGTCCTCCAGGATTTCGTTGATGAACGAACTCCCCGTTCGCGGCAGATAGTGTAAAGGGTCGTGTTTATAGAACTTCTCCTTGGCTGAGTAACCGCTTATGGAGAAGTCATAGACATTCGGAAAAATCTCGTTTGTCCGGCGGCGAAATTCCAGAAACTGGCCCCAAAGTCCCATTTCCCGATAGAAGTCCAATAAACCCTCGGAAACGGGATTGATGAAGACCGCGAAGGATTGATCCCGACCTTCCAAGAAAATCTTTAGTTCCCGCAACATCTCGAACCGTTCGTCGGACAGTGAGAAATCGTTGAACATATGTGCGCGGGCGAAAACCAGATATTTGTCGTAATTGTAGTCGGTCATTTTTTTGTCGGCACGGACCATGTGCTCGGTATATCTGGCCCCATTCCGTTTTATGGCAATTAGCCGCTCGCGACGCACTTGTTTGATGGTGTTCAAAGTCCTCAGAACGGCCCCGGTCGACAGGGTGTACGAAATGACGTTTTGCAGCGACCTCGTTCCAAATGAAACGGTTCGCCGCTTGTCCTCGCGGAAGGTAAAGAAATCCAGCCCAAGCAGCAGAAAGGTATTTGCAGGAACGAATCCTTGAACAAAATATAGGGCCTGTTCAGCACGCATCCCGTTCATGGATGCGTTGAATATTGTGCACTTTTCGATGTGGTCCGGATCGATCTGATGGGTCTTGCTGGTTCCCAGCAATGTGACTTCATGTGGGCGTTTTCGGACCAGGGTGGCTTTGATTTCCCGATCCCAGCTATCGGAATAGACACCTAAAGGGAAGCGTCCCCAGTAGCCAAACGGATCAACGTACCAATTTACGGTAAAGACAATGACGGCGATGGCCAGAAGAGTTCCCGCAAATCCCGCCAAGTAGCGCCGCAAACTGTTTTCGTCCTGCTTCACCGTATCCAAACTCTAAAATTGAAAGTACAGGAACTCTTGGACACGAGACATGCCCAGGTTGGCAATTCCAAACATCAGCCCAACGGCGATGCCCCAACCGAGGTGGGGGGACCACCGAATGCGGCGGGCCTCATGTATACCCGCGGCGGGTACACGGCGCCACGGGTCGAGAGAAGGTCCGAACCGATGCACGATTTCCTGCGTGTTTGGCGCAAATAGGGCAAGGCCCAGGACAAAGAGCAGCCATGGTCCCAGCGGATCCTGATAAAAAAACAGTTCATTGACGAATTCATGCCCGGCCATACGGCCCGTCGATAGCCAGGCGTCGGCCGGAATGCCAAAAACGTCAACCAGATTTTGAGGCAATACGAGGCCTTGCAGGCCGAGCATTGACTTCCAGACCGACACGGCCGTTTCTATATCGTCAGCGCGGAATATGACCCATGAAAAGACCACGGCGATAATCGTCAGCGTACGGGCCCAGGCGGCGCCCCATCTTGTGGCCTGATCCGGATCGCGCCCGATACGGTGGAGGAAGGCATGCCAGCCGTGGTTGATCACCAGGAAGATGCCGTGCATTCCACCCCAGATTACGAACGTCCAGCTTGCGCCATGCCACAGCCCGCCCAAGAGCATCACGACCGCCAGATTTACATACCGCCTGATCGAACCGCGGCGGCTCCCCCCGAGCGGGATATAGAGATAATCGCGGAGAAATCGAGACAGAGTGATGTGCCAACGGCGCCAGAAGTCGATGATGTTTCGCGCCTTATATGGAGAATGAAAATTAAAGGGCAGCCGGATGCCGAACATCCAGGCAAGCCCGACCGCCATATCGGAATAGCCGGAGAAATCAAAATAGAGCTGTAGAGAGTATGCGAGTGCGCCGATCCAGGCCTCCAGAATGGTCACCACCGTCCCATCCGCCGCGGCGCCGAAGACAGGATTGGCATACTCCGCGGTCCAATCCGCCAAAACCATTTTCTTGAACAGCCCGATGCCGAATATCGTTACTCCCATCCCCAGATTGTCCAGGGTCACGCGGCCGAAGGTGGGGGCGGCATATTGTCCGAGCACTTCTTTGTGGTGAACGATCGGGCCGGCGATGAGTTGCGGAAAAAACACCACGAACAGGCTGTAGCGCGAGAAGCTCAAATTCCCGACATCTCCGCGGCGGGCATCGACGAGGAAGGCGATCTGTTGAAAGGTGAAGAATGATATGCCCAGCGGGAGGATGATTTCGGGGACGCTCAACCCGGCCCCGGAGATTTTGCTTAAATTCGCGGCAAAGAACCCGGCATATTTGAACCAGCCGAGTAACCCGAGATTCCCGGCAATTCCAATGACAAGCAACGCTTGGCGGAGGCGATGACCGCCGGTCCGGCCCAATAGCCGATTCGCGATCAGAAAATTGAACACGACCGATCCAACCAATAGCGGAATGAACCTGGGGTCCCACCAGCCGTAGAAAAACAGCGAAGCCGCCACCAGCCACAGGATCGCCGCGTTTCCGGCCTTTATACGTGACAGCGCGGCGAAGCCCACCAAGGTAATCGGCAGGAACAGGTAAATGAATTCGAGTGAGTTGAATAACATACCGGCGTTTGGGACGTGGCCGTGTCAGATCGAAATTCGCAGCGCAGTTGAAACGGCTTTGCGCCATTAGTCCAGCGATTAGGCTCCACGGCAGGGGGTCGGCGCAGATCACGTCGGTCGGGGAACCAGTTCTCAGCCGCTACCCCTCCATATCGACGATGGCGATGACCGGGCCGCCGCCGCGGGGGCCCTGATGCATGGCGTCGACGGAAACGAACACGGCGGGATCGCCGATGGCCGTCGCCGCCACGCCGCCCACCGCCGCTTTCGAATGGCGGTGGTGATGGACGTCGGAATCGTCGAGCATGATCTGGCGCCGGCCGCGCAGCCGCGCGGTCGGGTCCGCCTCGCACTTCATGAAGCAATTGACCACGCGGCCGCCGAGATCCCCGGCCCGCGGCCGCTCGGGCAGTTCCAGACCGGCATCCCGGATGGCGTCGTAGATGCCGTCGATATCGAGGGCGTCCTTCATGACCGAATGACCGATCCGGTAGCGCCCGCCGGCCCCGGGCCGGTTGCCGAACAGGACGATCTGCGCCTTGTCCAGCTCGACGCCGGACGAACACGAGGCCACCGCCGAGTAGAGATCGAGATTCCGGCAGATGTCCTCGGCCTCCGGCATATCGATCTCGTTCAGCGCCACGGCGATGCCGAGCCCGGTGGCGCCGTTTGAAACCCCCATGGAGTCATGCACCTCGCAGGCGGCCGTCCGGCCCCGTCCGCGGGCCTGCTGAACCGTCTCGACGGTGAGGAGCGGGGTCTTGGTCTGGACGTAGTGGACATCCGCCGGATCGTCGATCCCCGCATCCCTCATGGCCGCGCGCACGCCGTCGGCAACCTTCTCGACCATGGCCGGGCGACCGATGTCCTCCGGCAGGATGTCCTCGCTCATGGCGGTGCCCATGGTCAGGCGGTCCTCGCTCTCGGGGCCCGTCTCGCCGTTGCGGGCGAAGGCCACCGCGTGGGGCGTGATCACGCCGTCACAGCCGCCGGACCAGACCATGGGGATCCGCTTGATCGCGGCGTTATCCCGCGTGCCCCGGCTGGCCAGCACCCGCCGGAACGCCTCGTCCGAGAGGATGCGGGTGAAGTCGTTGACGCCTCCGTTGCCCTCGGTCTTGCCGATGACGGCGACGATCTCGTCCGCCGACACTTCTCCGGAGGCGATCCATTCGTCCAGCCCGGACGCGTCGCTGACGCTCTTGATTTCGATCTTTTTGACGTTGATGGCCATGTCCTGATTTCCCGAAGCGGATATTATCGGTGTGATACCACTTCGGCCCAAGCTAGGCCAGCAGGGGGGGAAAGACCATGTTGACGCTCTATCACAGCGGCCTCAGTACGTGCTCCAAGCAGGTTCGCCACTGTTTGAAGGAAAAGGGAATTCCCTATGAAAGCCGGTACGTGGAGCTGTGGCGCTACGAGAATTTGAACCCGTGGTATCTCCAATGGAATCCCAATGGCGTCGTGCCGGCCCTGGATCATGACGGGACGGCGATCTACAACGCCGCGCCGATCCTCGAATATATCGAGGATGCGTTCCCGGAGCGGCCGCTGCGCCCGGAGGATCCCAGGCTCCGGTGGAAAATGCGCCACTGGATGTGGATGGGCGATTACGTGCACCAGGCGATCATCGACCTGACCTTCTCCGCGCGGCTGCAATCCCTTGTCGAAGAGCTCGGCGACGACGACAAGGCGAAGATGATTGACCAGTCGCCCATGCCCGACCGCCGCGAACGGTGGCGCCGGCTCTCCACGGGCGGCTACACCGGGGACGAAATCCGGGCCGCCCTCGATATCGTCGATTACACCGTCGCGTGGCTGGAACGGGAGCTCTCGCAATCGGCCTGGATCGCCGGCGGGGAGATGTCGCTGGCGGATGTGTATGTCCTGTCGAACGTGCACCGGATCCGTGAACTCTACCCGGAGAGGGTGGAGCCCGGACGATTTCCGAAGGTCAATGCGTGGCGGGACCGGATGATGGACCGTCCGGCTGCCGCCGAGGCCTATGCGCCGGGAACGGCGGAGACCCCGCCGAGGCCCGACGGAAAGTCCGTCGAGGGCATCGATACGGATTTGCAGGCGGTTCTTGCCGAGCGCGCAATCGAAGTGCCGCCTTTCACCGCCCGGGCATAGCCCGCCATTCGCAATCGTCCGCCAAAATCCTGACCCGTTGGCGGTTTCGTTGGAGCTTGTTTTTGACCGAATTTTCGGCTCAATTGCGCGCTCCGACCAACGGAGGTTTAGATCGTGTCCAGTGATCCAAAAGTCGCCGTCATTACCGGTGCGGGTTCGGGCGTAGGCCGGGCCGCCGCCGTTTCGCTGAACCGGGAGGGGTACAGCCTCGCCTTGGCCGGGCGGCGCGTCGATGCGCTCGAGGAGACGGCGGGGATGCTGGATGGCGGCGCGCCGTCAATCGTCGTTCAAACGGATATCGCCGACGCGAACCGGGTCGCCAATCTCTTTGCCGAAACCCAAAAGGCGTTCGGCCGGCTCGACCTGCTGTTCAACAACGCCGGCGGCGGCGCGCCCAGAATCGCCATGGAGGATCTCGACCTCGCCGACTGGCGGCAGGTGGTCGACGTCA
>JAJECC010000167.1 GCA_022822205.1 Rhodospirillales bacterium
CTCCTGACCGTAAAAACTTTGTAGGCTAGCAGGATCGGCCACTATCCAAGTTTCCATGGTTTGGGTCATCAAATGCACCGCGCTGGCGTTGACCTCGTCGCTCCAAATCCGCATCTTCGCGAAATCGGTGGCGATACGGTCGCGCTCGATCAGATGTTGAATTGGATTTCCCTTTACCGGACCCTCCGCGTCCACAAGTAGTCCGACCACGTCATACCGCTGAGCTTTCACGGCGTCCATAAAGGCGTCAAACGCTTTGTTTCGGCCACCACAGGGCACAAGTTTCCATTTTAGCCTGCGTTTTCGCGCGGCTTCTTTGATCTCGTTGAGGAACTCATTCATGCCCTGACGTAAAGCCGCCTTGGTACTCGATGTGTCGCCGCCACCCTCCAGATAGATCGCCACGCCACTCATGGGTTGCCGCCAAGCTCACCGATCCGCCAGAGGTCTCCCAACGTATGATCGGTCAACCAATGGTCAAGGCGTTCAGGATCCAGCCTCGTCAATTCGGTTCCGGCTCCTGGTCGTTCGCAGACCACAAGTGATTTGGGGGTTGAGGTGAGTGCCGAAACTAGCGCCTCGGAATGAGTAGTCACGATCAATTGGGTCCTGTCAGAAGCGTCGATTAGTAGTTCCGCCACTTGGGCAATCGCGTCCGGGTGCAGGCCGAGCTCGGGCTCTTCGATACAGATTAAAGGGGGCGGAACTGGATCGAGCAAAATCGCGAGCAGCGCGATAAACCGAATTGTTCCGTCAGATAGTCGAGTCGAAGGAATGGGAGAGTCAAAGCCCTCTTCATGAAGCCATAGTTGTGCAGTGGCGTTTGAAAGGCGTGTTGTGAGCCGTTCAAAGCGCGGAAAAAACCGGCGAATATTGTCGTTTAGCTCAGTTCCTAGCCTGTGCTCGAGGTTGTTGATCACGAGAGCAAGGTTGCTCGCATCAGGTAGGAGTTTGTGCTCGACCGAATCGGTGGGTTGCGGCTGTCTTGGGGCAGCGTATCGACCAAATCGCCAGTCACGGAATATCAAAATTTCGTCAAACGAGTTAGCAAGCCACGTCAGTTCCGGATAGGCCTCCGGGTCTTTGCGTTGCTTAAGCACCGATTGGTCGGGCAAGAGATCCTCTCTGCGTAGGCGCCGCTGGCGTTGGCGCCCGTCCGATTCCGACTCGGAAACGTTTATAACTGGATGCCCCTCCTGAAAACGGTAGTAGAAGAACGGCTCATCGTGTCCAGATCGGGGCGATAGCTCTTCGATAGCTTCATCCAGGACCTCGACCCGAGCGTTTACAGGAGTGAACTTCAGCCGGTAGCGTAGGGGGCGGCCCGTCTTTGTCTTTGGTCCGGTTTCCAACTCGATTTCCGCTGTGCCGTTCCCTTCTGGTCCCTTCCAAATCCATTCGTTAACCCCGCCACCGTCTCGAATCGCGGACGCAAAATTAGTTGGTGTGGCATGAAGCAACTCCATGACCTCAATGACATTGGATTTTCCGGAGCCGTTAGCCCCAATCAGAATGTTCAGAGGCTCTAACTTAAACGGATCACTGTTAGGGGCGAAGGAAAGCAGGCCGTCCACGCGGAGACTATCTATTAGATTATTCATGCCGTCATCGGTTTCTCTATCATTTTGGGCGCACCATTTGAGCACTATCCTAGGAATATCGCCAGTCTTGGAGATTTCTGCCAGCTCGGGGTCGAGTAACTCAACTCCCCACCATCCACTTGACCGCCTCGATCATCGCGGCGGGGTTGGCCTTGCCCTGGCCGGCGATATCCAGCGCCGTCCCGTGACCGACGGAAGAGAACCGGACCGGGGTGCCGATGATGACGCCCGCGGAACCATGCCGCGCCAGCAGCTTCGCGGGAACGTGCCCCTGGTCATGAAGCATCATCACGAAAGCATCCACGTCTTCGCGCTGAAGCATCAGGTCGGCGGGCGCCGGGCCTTCGATGCGGATACCCGCGGCCCGGAGGTGGTCGATGGCGGGGATGATTGTCTCGGCCTCTTCGTCCCCCATCAGGCCGCCCTCGCTGGCGTGCGGATTGACGCCGGAGACCATGATCAGCGGATCGGTATTTCCGGTCGCAACGAGGGTGTCGTGAACGGCGCGGATGACCGCCTCGACCCGCGGACGCGTAATCAGCGCCAGCGCCTTCCGGACGCTGGTGTGCAGGGTGCAGTGGGCGATATTGGTCTTGCCGAAGGACAGCATCATGAAGATGTCCTCGGGCGGCGTGCCGAACTCCTGCGAGAGCAGCGACGCGTATCCCTCGTACTCGATCCCGGCGAGGTTGATGGAGGATTTGGTGTTCGGCGCCGCGACCACGGCCGCGGCCTTTCCGGCGAGCGCCGCCCTGACGGCCTGCACGCCGCTGTCGAACTGGGCCCGGCCATTGTCGGCGTTGATCTCGCCGAGCGCCACGGGCCGATTGCCGAAATGATCGAGCGCGACGACGGGCACCGTCCCGGCGGCCCAATCGACATTGTCCACATTGTCATAGCCGGTGATCGCGCAGTCGAGACCGCCGCCGTCCATATGGGCCTGGATGGCGCTCAAATCTCCGAACAGCACGGGCCGGCACGTCCGGCGAACCTCGGGCGCCGTCGCGGCCTTCAAGGATATCTCGGGGCCGATGCCGGCCGGGTCGCCGGTGGAGAGAGCGATGATGGGCAGATTGTCGGTCACGTCATGACATCCTTTCGGGGCTTTGGCGATATGTTGCGCCATCTTTCCCTTGCGAGTCGATAGACCATGCGATCGTCTCCCACTTTCTCATGGAACCGCCGGGCGCATCACGAGGTCCGGCATGCGATGAAGTTCACGCCGGTGACGGTCATGACGACCGTGCCGTCCCGGTTCGTCACCTCGACGGCCGATTGAACGATCCCCCGGGACGGGTCCGATCTGGATCGCCGGGTGCTCTCGACGGTGACCCGGACCGTCAGTTCGTCGCCGGCATAGACCGGGGCGGGCCATTTCAAATCCGTGAGGCCGGGAGAGGACAGGCTGGAAACGTTGGAAAGATAATGCCGGACATAGAGCCGCATCATCAGGCCCGAGGTGTACCAGCCGCTGGCGATGACGGCCCCGAAGGGGTCCTTGGCGGCCTTTCCCGGACTGACGTGGATGTCCTGCGGATCGTAAAGTCTCGCGAAGGCGAGCATCTCGTCTTCGTCGGCCGTCACCGTGCCGAGGACATGAACCGCGCCTTGCTGGTAATCCTCGAAGTACCTATCGCGCCCGGGCGACGTGAAGGGGAGGCTGCGCTGATCGTCCATACGGGAACGTCCTGATCGGGCAACGCCGAGACAGGTCTTCACGACCGGCGTCGGCAGGAATTCCGCCCCTACAGCCCCGACACGAACTTTTTCAGGTCGCCGTTGAAGCGCCCGGCGTCCTCGATGAAGGGGGCGTGGCCGATGCCGTCATAAATTATGCGGGTCGACTTTCCGCCGGCGCCGTCGACAAGGCTCTTCATGATCTCCGTCGAGCGCGGCAGGACGTGGCGGTCCTTGCTGCCGTGGATGAAGAGTACGGGCACCTCGATCGTCTTCAGCGTCGGCGAATGGTCGAGCGGCCCGCCCTTGGCGAAGCGGTCGATCACCATGGCGCGCCGGACATAGGGCGGCGTCTGCATGTTGTAGGCCAACGCCTCCGCCGCCTCGGCCGCCGGCAGCGGCTTGCCCGGCACCATGTCGAGGAACCGCTTCGTGCCGGCGAGCTGGCGCGCATAGGCGCCGCAGGTCTTCGCCTTG